>CANGMO010000214.1 GCA_947454295.1 Verrucomicrobiota bacterium
GCGACCCATTCCCCATCGCGTGAAATCAGGAACGGATCGTCCTTCGGTGGGAGCGTGTTGTCAGAGAATACCGCCACCGCTCCCTCGCTCTCGCGGGCAATCCCCATCTCGAGCAACCGCGAGACCACCTCGGGAAGCCAGGGATTGTAGAAGCTTTCGCCGAGCGTGTGATCGAAGCGCACTCCGAGACGGCCGTAGATGGTGTCGAACTGCACCTGCGACAACCGGATCATCTCGCGCCAGATGCGGAGATTCTCCTCGTCGCCAGCCTGGAGCTTCACCAGTTCGGCGCGCGCACGTTCGAGGGTTTCGGGCTGCTCCTTGCAGCCGGCATTGACCAGCTTGTAGATGCGCTCGAGCTCGGCGATCGGATCCGCCTGCAGGGCGGCCGCGTCGAGCATCGTCTTCCACCCGAGCAGCAGCATGCCGAACTGGGTGCCCCAGTCGCCGATGTGGTTGTCCGAAACCACCTGATGCCCGAGGAGTCGCAGCACGCGCGACAGGCTCTCGCCCAGGATGGTGGAGCGAATGTGGCCCACGTGCATCGGCTTGGCCACGTTGGGCGAGGAGTAGTCGATGACCACGGTGCGCCGGCGATCCGGCGGCGTGACCGCGAAGAACAGGTGCTCCCCGACCAGCGCCGACTGGAGCACCGACTCCAGGGCCCCGGGGCGGAGGCGGAAATTCAGGAAACCGGGGCCGGCAATTTCCACCGGCTCGCAGAGATCCGACACCTCCATGCGGGCCACCACGTCGGTCGCCAACTGGCGAGGGTTCATCTTGCGCTCGCGCGCCAACGCCATGAGGGCGTTGCTCTGGTAGTCGCCGAACTTCGAATCGGAAGCCGGGCGGACGCGGATGGAGTCGAGGGCGATCCCCGGGAAAAGGGCGGAGACGGCGGCCTGGAGGCGGGATTCTAGGACGAGATGGAGCACGGGAAGCTTGGGATGCGACTGCCGGAAGACTGGAACGCTGAAACTCGGACCAACGCCACCGAGACTGCCACACCGAGGCGGCCGGTGCACGCCTGGTCAGCGGCCCGTGGAAAACTCCTGAATCACGCGCATCATCGCATCGGAATCCGCGGCGGCGTTCAGGGCGACCAGGAATTCCTCGCGACGCAGGACCTTGGCGATGCCGGCGAGCGTGTGCAGGTGCTTCTGAAACTGACCCTGCGGAACCAGGAACAGGGTGACCAAGTGCACGGGCTGGTTGTCGAGCGCGTCGAAATTAACGCCCGCCCGGCTGCGGCCGAAGGCGGCCGTGACCTCGGTGATCAGCTCGGTGCTGGCATGCGGAATGCCAATGCCGAAACCAATGCCGGTGCTCATCGACTGTTCCCGACGCTTTACGACCGCCACCACGGCCTCGCGGTGCGCGGGGTCAATCCGGCCAGCCGCGACGAGAGTGCCGATGAGCTCATCAATGGCCTCCCACCGGGTGGTGGCCTTGAGCTCCGGAACGATCTGCCGCGTCGTCAGGATGTCGCCGAGATTCATGCGTCCGAAAGAGTGGGGTGATTTCGCAGGAAGGATGGCGGCGATTCAAGCAGGGAGTTCATCCACGAGCGCAATCCCGTCTTCAGCACGACTTGGCAGGCGACGGCTTTCCCGCCCCCGGCTAGCCTCCGTCCATGGAAAAGAACCGTCTCGAGGCCTTCAGCGACGGGGTGCTCGCCATCATCATCACCATCATGGTGCTGGAGCTGAAGGTTCCCCACGGCGTGGGACTGGAGGCCCTGAAATCAGTGGGATCGGTGTTCCTGGGCTACGTGCTGAGCTTCATCTACGTCGGCATCTACTGGAACAACCACCATCACCTCTTCCATTCCACCCGGCGCGTCACCGGAGCCATCCTGTGGGCCAACCTGAACCTGCTCTTCTGGCTTTCCCTGTTTCCGTTTGCCACGGCGTGGGTCGGGGAAAACCGCCTCGCACCGGTCCCCACCGCCATCTACGGCTGCGTGCTGCTCCTCGCCGCCCTCGCCTACTACATCCTGCAATCCTGCATCATCGCGCAGCAGGGACCCAATTCCCTGCTCGCCGCCGCCATCGGCCGCGATCTCAAGGGAAAGGTCTCGCTCGCACTCTACCTCGTCTCCATTGCCGTCGCCTGCTGGCATCCGTGGATGGCCACCACCCTGCACGTGCTGGTGGCCCTGATTTGGCTGGTGCCCGACCGCCGCATCGAAAAGGCGCTGCACCCTCGAACTGATCCCGGCGGTCAGGCGGGGCACGAGAGCTGAGGCGTGTCACTCCACCGTCACGCTCTTGGCCAGATTCCGGGGCTTGTCCACGTCGCATCCACGTGCCACCGCAATGTGGTAGGCAAGCAACTGCAGCGGAATCACGGTCAACAACGGATACAGCACATCCAACGTCGGCGGAACAAACAGCAGGTCATCCGTCTGCGAAGACAGCCGGTTGTTGCCCTCGGTGGTGATCCCGATGATCGGACCGCCACGGGCCCGAATTTCCTGCAGGTTGCCCTGGGTCTTTTCGTAGAGCGCGTCCGTGGGCGCCAGCACCACCGTGGGCGTTCGCTCGTCGATCATTGCGATGGGCCCATGCTTCATCTCCGCCGCCGGATACCCCTCGGCATGGATGTACGAGATCTCCTTCAACTTGAGTGCCCCCTCCAGCGCGACCGGAAAATTGAACTGCCGTCCGATGAAGAAGAAATCCTCGGCGGCGGCGTATTTCAGCGCGACCTGCCGAATCCGCTCGTTTTGGTCGAGGATCGATTGGATCTGCCCGGGGATGGCCTCCAGGGCCCGGAGCAGTCGTGCCCCTTCGGGGTTCCCCAGCATCCGCAGGCGTCCCATGAGCAGGGCAAACAGGGTTAGAACAGTCACCTGCGAGGTGAACGCCTTGGTGCTGGCCACGCCAATTTCCGGACCGGCGTGCAGGTAGATGCCTCCGTCTGCCTCGCGGGCGATGGTCGACCCAACGCCATTGCAAATGGCCAGCACCCGATGACCGCGACGACGAGCCTCGCGCAGCCCGGCGAGGGTGTCGGCGGTCTCGCCTGACTGGGTCACCACGAGCAGCAGGGTGTGTTTGTCGAGCGGTGCGTTTCGGTAGCGAAACTCCGAGGCGTACTCCACTTCGCACGGAATGTGCGCCAGTTCCTCGAAGAGATATTCCCCAACCAGCCCCGCGTGCCAGCTTGTGCCGCACGCCGCGATCACGATTCGGTCCACCGAGCGCAGTTCCGCCGGCGTCAAATTCAGGCCGCCAAACTTGGCCATCGATTCGTCGGCATCGAGGCGTCCGCGCAGCGCATTCCGGACCGTGTCGGGCTGTTCGAAAATCTCCTTCAGCATGAAATGCGGGTAGGGCCCCCGCTCGACCGCGACGGGATCCAGATCCAGTCGGGTCACCCGGGGATCCGCAGTGGCTCCGCCCGGATGGATCACCCGGAAGCCATCCGCGGTGATGACGCGCAGGTCGTGGTCGTTCAGGTACACGACATCGCGTGTCTCCGTGACAATCGCACCCGGATCACTCGCGATGAAGTGTTCCCCGTTGCCGATTCCGATGAGCAGCGGCGAGCCGCGCCGCGCCACCACCACCAATCCCGGGTGCTCCGGCGAAACCACCGCCAATCCGTAGGTGCCCGTGACTTCCCGCAAGGCGGCCGCCACGGCATGCGCGAGCGGGGGAAGTTCGGCGGCCCGCGCTTCCGCGACGGCGTCCAGGTGAAGCGCGATCAAGTGGGCAAGCACCTCGGTGTCCGTCTCGGAGCGAAACGTGTGACCCGCCGCCCGCAGGCGCTCGCGGAGGCGGTCGAAGTTCTCGATCACCCCGTTGTGAACCACCGCCACACGACCGGCCGGATCCAGGTGGGGATGGGAATTGACGTCGCTCGGAGCGCCATGGGTCGCCCAGCGGGTATGGCCAATCCCACAGCTTCCCGGCGCCGGGTTCTCGGCAAGCGCGGGCACCAACCCGGAGTCGATCCGCCCCCGGCGTTTGCGGATTTGAAGCGGCTCGGCGCCCTCGCCCAGCACCGCCACGCCGGCGCTGTCATAGCCGCGGTATTCGAGACGCCGCAGTCCATCGAGAAGAATGGGGACCGCACTGCGCCGTCCCACATAGCCAATGATTCCACACATCGAAACGACCCAATCACAGCTTGGCGTGCCGCGGCCAAGTCCAAATCATCGACCTCCCCCGAAAACAATCTTGCCAGCGGCGAGCCGTTGTTTCCGCTTCCTCCGCCGACTCCCGCACCGCTAGCGTTCCCCCATGGCCAAGATCCTCCTCGTGGATGACGAGTACACCATGGTGCAAATGGTGGCGGAGGTGTTGCGGGCAGAGGGTCATGAGGTGTTTCCGTTCACCAACTACAACGGGGTGGCGGAGGCGCTGTCCTCGCGCCGGCCGGATTTGGTGATCACCGATCTCTACCTCGACAAGACCAAGCCCCACGGCCTCGATATCGTCCAGAAGGCCCGCGCGCTGACTCCGCCTCCGGTGGTGATCATGATCACCGGCTTCGGCACGGTGGAGAGCGCCGTCGAGGCCATGCGACTCGGCTGCTACGACTACCTCGAGAAGCCGTTCAAGCTGGATGAGCTCAAGCTGTGCATCCAGCGGGCCCTCAATCACACGCAGGTCCTGGCTGAGAATCAGGAGCTCCGCAAAGAGCTTCGACGCAGCTACCAGTTTCACCGGATCATCGGCGCCAGCCAGCCGATGCAGGCGGTGTTCCACCTCATCGAGCGCGTCGCCGACACCGACGCCACGGTGCTCATTCTCGGCGAAAGCGGCACCGGCAAGGAGCTGATCGCCCGCGCCGTTCACTACAATTCGCGGCGTAGCCAGGGCCCATTCGTCCCCATCAACTGCTCGGCCCTCCCGGAAAACCTGCTGGAATCGGAACTGTTCGGCCATCGCAAGGGCGCTTTCACCGGGGCGGTGAACGACAAGAACGGCCTGTTTCACGAGGCGGATGGCGGCACGCTGTTCCTTGACGAAATCGGCACCATGCCGGCGCAGCTGCAGAGCCGTCTGCTGCGCGTGCTGCAGGAGAAGGAAGTCCGTCGCGTCGGCGACAACACGGCGGTCACCGTCAACGTGCGCATTGTCGCCGCCACCAACGAGAATCTGGAGTCGCTGGTGAAGGCCGGGAAGTTCCGCGAGGATCTTTACTACCGGCTCAATGTCATCCCCGTGACCCTGCCCAGTCTGCGCGAACGACGCGGGGACA
>CANGMO010000215.1 GCA_947454295.1 Verrucomicrobiota bacterium
ATGGAATTGGTTTCGCGTGCCGGAACCGGGGTGATCCATCCATCCGGATTCGCCGCCACGAACGAGCGCACCGACCGGCGCCAGGTTTCCAGACCGGGTGCGGATGCGGCCTGAAGCTCCAACTGCCGCATCGACTCCCAAAGCCGGGAGGCCTTGCGCCGGAGGTACGGGCTGTCGACCTCGATCTCGGGCGGAAACGGATGATCGTTGCTCCAGCCCTTGAGGTCGGGATTCGGGGTGTAGTCGTAGTCGTTGTAAACGCCCCACTGCTTCACATCGGCAAAGAACGCCTCCATGGAGTAGAAGTCGCGCGTCGTGAAGGGGTCGTACTTGTGATCATGGCACTCACAGCATCCCATGGTGGAACCCAGCCAGGTCATGGCGACGGTACGAACCCGGTCGGCCGCGTACTTGGCCAGGTATTCCTTGGGCTGCGCCCCGCCCTCTCGGGTGACCATGTTCAGACGATTGAACGCCGTCGCCACCCGGGCCTCGTCGCCAGCCCCCGGAATCAGATCCCCGGCCAGCTGTTCGCGCGTGAACTGGTCAAACCGCTTGTTCCGGTTGAACGAGTCGATGACGTAGTCGCGATACGGAAACACATTCACGTTCTGGTCGCCGTGGTATCCCACCGTGTCCGCGTACCGGACGACATCCAGCCACGGCACCGCCATGCGCTCGCCATGATGCGGCGACTTGAGCAGGCGCTCCACCTGACGCTCATAGGCATCCCTGGAGCGATCGCGCACGAAGGCCTCCACCTCGGCCGGCGTGGGCGGCAAGCCCGTGAGGTCGAGGCTGAGACGGCGCAGCAGAGTCGCCCGGTCCGCCTCCTGCGAACGGTGGAGCCCCTGGCTAGCCAGCTTGGTGTCGATGAAGGCATCGATCGGATGGGCCCCGCGCGTCCCCGGAATTGCCGGCCGGACCGGCACCACGTAGGCCCAATGCGGTTGATACACCGCGCCCTCCGCGATCCACCGCTGGATTCGCGCGCGCTGCTCCGCGGTCACCTGCTTGTGGGTTTCGGCCGGCGGCATGAGGTCGTCCGCATCGGTCGTAGCCAGACGACGCAGCACTTCGCTCTCCGCGGGTTTGCCGGGAACAATGGCCACCTTGCCCGACTTCCCGGGACGCACCGCCTCGTCCGCAAGATCCAATCGAAGGCCGGCCTTGCGCGTGTTTTTGTCGGGGCCGTGGCAGAGAAAGCAGTTCTCCGAAAGAATCGGGCGGATATCCCGATTGTACTCGATGCGCGCGCCGGCGGGCGACGGGGCAGCGAACGCCGCGGCCATTCCAATGTGTGTGGCGACGGCGGCAACCAACCCGTGCATGGAAGGGCTTAGCCGGCGGAAACGAAGGGCGTGGAGTGGAAGCGGCATGGCACAAGCCCCGGTGGGTGCGGTCAGGCGGCCGACAGTCTCGGGGAACGGTAGGCAGTGTGCGCCTTCGAGGGGCGGTTCGCCAAGTCCGAGACTCCACCGTTTTTTGCCCGATCCGGCATCCGCAATCACAGGTCGAGTCTGGCGAAGTCCGGGATTGTTCCCCTGGTTGAAACCACCCTAGTTTGACCGCCATCAATCATGGCCACCATTGCAGTCCTGGGAACCTTTGACACCAAGGGCGAGGAACACGGCTACGTCGCCGAGCTGATCCGCGCCCGCGGGCATGCAACGCTGCTGATCGACGTCGGCGCGCTCGAGGCGCCGCGGATCACGCCGGACGTGCCGCGCACCGAGATCGCCGCCGCGGCGGGCGTGGACCTCGCGGGGATCGTAGCCAGACGCGATCGCGGTGAAGCCGTGTCGGCCATGACCCGCGGGGCCCCGATCGTGGTGAAGCGGCTGCAGGAGGCCGGCCGGATCGATGCCCTGATTTCACTCGGCGGCGGCGGCGGCACTGCGATTTGCACCGCCGCGATGCGGGCGCTGCCGGTGGGCTTTCCCAAGTTGATGGTCTCCACGCTGGCCAGCGGCAACACTGCACCCTACGTCGGCGTGAAGGACATTGTAATGATGCCCAGCGTGGTGGACGTCGCGGGGCTCAATCGCCTTTCCCGAACCTTGCTGGCGCAGGCCGCCGGGGCGATCTGCGGCATGGTCGAGGCTCGCGTCCCGGCCGGCGGCAACGACAAGCCGGTGATCCTCGCCTCGCAATTCGGCAACACCACGCCGTGCGTCACCCACGCCCGCGGCCTCCTCGAACAGGCCGGGTACGAAGTGATGATCTTTGCCGCCACCGGCAATGGCGGACGCACGCTGGAATCCCTCGCTGAGGCCGGCATCGCTGCCGGCGTACTCGACATCACCACGACCGAATGGGCCGATGAACTGGTGGGCGGCGTGCTTACCGCTGGTCCGACCCGCTGCGACGCCGCCGCGCGACTCGGGATCCCCGCCATTCTCACACCCGGCTGCCTCGACATGGTGAATTTCGGTGAACCCGCGAGCATTCCCGAGAAGTTCAAGGGACGCCGGTTCTATCATCACAACGCGCAGGTGACCCTCATGCGGACCAACGTCGAGGAATGCGCCGAGCTCGGACGGATCCTCGCCAGGAAATGCAATGCCTCCACCGGCCCGGTGACGGTTCTGCTGCCTCTGCGGGGCATCAGCGTGATCAGCGCGCCCGGGCAACCCTTCCACTGGCCCGAAGCCGATACGGCCCTGTTCGGCGAATGGAAGAAGCACCTCCGCCCAGGGATCCCGGTGATCGAATACGACGGGAACATCAATGACCCCGCCTTCGCCGAGCTGTGTGTCGCGGAGCTCCAGAAGAACATCGCCGCGCGTTCACTGAGCCGCTGAACCCAACCCAGCCCTGCCCCGCCCCATGACCATCGTCACCGATCCGCGCTGCACCGAATACCGCGCCGCTGGCCATCCGGAAAAACCGTTCCGCGTGGCGCGAACTGTCGACCTTCTGAAATCGCAGAAGAGCCTGCCCCTGAATTGGGCCGAGCCGGCAGAGGTCACCCGCGAGCAATTGCTCCGGGGACACTCGGAGGCCCACCTGACGCTGCTGGAGACGCCGTCGGACTTTGATGCCGACACGCCATATCATCCGGGTATTGGTGATCACGCCCGTCGCGGTGTCGGCGGCGCCCTGCGCGCCCTGAATCTCGCGCTCTCCGGCGAGCCGGCCTTCAGCGTGCTGCGTCCTCCGGGGCATCATGCGATGCGCGATCATCCCATGGGATTCTGCTATCTCGGCTCCATCGCGCTGGCGGCCCTCGAAGCCCGCGCGCGGGGATTGCGGGTGGCGATCTTCGACTTCGACGTGCACCACGGCAACGGCACCGAAGCCCTGCTCGCAGGCCATGAAGGGATCGCCTTCGCCTCGGTCCATCAATCGCCGGCCTATCCCGGCACCGGAACCGCCGACGTTTCGACCAATTGCTTCAACTATCCGGTGCCGCCGGCGGCCTCCCGCGAAGCCTGGCGCAAGGCGTTTCGAAGTGCCCTGGATCGTCTGATGGCCACCCGTCCGCAGGTGCTGGCGGTTTCTGCCGGATTCGACGGTTACCGCGGCGATCCCCTCGCCAACGGCACCCTGGAACGTGAGGACTTTGAATGGCTTGGCACCCAGGTGCGGGATTGCGGCATTCCCACCTTTGGCATGCTCGAGGGCGGCTATTCGCTGGATTTGCCCGATCTCGTGCTGCTGTACCTGCTGGGTTGGGCCGGCGTGACGCCGGGTGTCAGTCGAGCCGCTTGACGAGCAGATTGGCGAACTCGAGGGCATTGCCGTCGCCGGGCGACTTCAACACCCACGCGCCCGCCGCCGGAATCGAGGGCACCGGCCGATCCTTGGCCAGCACGATGCCATTCAGCGTGAGCGTCACCTGATTGCCGCGAACCCGCGCCTTCAAGCGCGCCCACTGACCCGACTTCAATTCGGGCGCGAGTGGTTCGCCGGCCAGCATGGTGGAAAGATCGATCCCCCGCAGCGCGATACGGGAGCGCCAGTCGCCCACCGTTTTGCCGCTCCAGCGAAAATCGATCCAGTGCTCCGCGTCGCCGTAACTCACCACTGAAGTCAGCGTGGACGGTCCACCGGTTCCGGCGCTGGACAGGATCCAATCCTTGGGCGTCCACACGGAGGCGTTGCCCTCCACCCGCCAGCCGGCGAGATCCACGCCTGTGTACACCGGATTCAACCCCTCAGGCGGCACCGCGATCTGCGCAGGCTCCAGCGTGGGCGGTGCGGGCAATTCGCGGACACGCAGATTGCGGAACTCGGCCGGGGATCCCTCCGACTCCAGCCCGAGGTATCCCTTGCGCGGCGACGCACGATGTCCGCGCGTGACCACCTTGCCATTCACGGCGAGAGCGATGTCGCCGTCGACGCACTCCACCCGATAGTGATTCCACTCCGGCGACGGCTTCATGCGCTTCTCAGTGGGAAACGCGCGATCCCCACCGCGACGTCCGTTCTCCGGAACCATGCTGGCACCATGAATGGGGAAGACATCGCCGTCCGAGGTGAACCAGTCGCCCTCCAGACCAGCCAGCACTTGAACTTCAACCGCCCGGACAAACGGCTGCCCCAGCGCAGGCACGGGATCCGCCCAGACGTAAATGCCGGAGTTACCCTTCGGCTTCAGATGACGCCACTCTACCTCCAGGATGAAGTTCTGATACATCCGCTCCGTACGGAGAATGCCGGTGGGAAACCCGGTGCAGTGGATCAGGCCGTTGGTGACCGAGAAGGTGTCCGGACCGCAGTTGATGTTCACCCAGCCACTCAGATCGCGTCCGTTGAAGAGGGACTCAAACCCCGCCTCCTCGGCCGTGGCGGACATCGACATCCATCCAACCAGAAGCGAACCCAGCGTGAGGCGGCCAAGACAGTGGATCATGCCGAAGGCTGCCGCGACGGCTTCGCGGGATCAATCCCTTCGGGCCAAAAACGGTGGTTGAAGGGTTGCACCGTTGCAGCGTGGAAGGGGGGAACGGTGGCCCGACAGCCGCGCCGCTATATTCACCACAGGTGGGGCCGAGCTGCTGCGCGGCCGTAGCTTCGCAACGACCAGCGTGAGCGCCGTCGTTGCCGGAATGGAATTCCGCGGTGGATTGGCCGAAACGCTGAAGGAGCAATCCATCGCAGGACCAGCGGTCGAATCGCACGCACTGAATCGCCCGCCTCTCAGGCCGACGGCCGCGAAGGCCTGCCGGGGG
>CANGMO010000216.1 GCA_947454295.1 Verrucomicrobiota bacterium
ATCCTGCCGGATACCATCGGCGTTCACGGAGTATTCCTCGGAGATCCCGGCACGATTCCAGCGAACCACCGTCCCATCCATCTGAACCGCGCCGTTGGATACAAGCGGGGTCCGCGATCCCGCCCGCCCGACAGCCACCGCAGTCACCCGAAACCGGTCGCCCAGGCCGGCAGCGTTTCTGGAAACCAGCCACAAGCCCCGGGGACCGACCTCTCCGTGAAGCTGCTGCGGTCGGCAGACCAGCCGGGCGCCCTCTTCGGTGGCGCAGACTTGCGGATCCCGTTCCCGGTACAGCGAGCTGGCGCGGTCGCCAAGTTCGGCAATGGGAATCGGTGACACCGCACGATCCATCGATTCAGCCACGGCAATCTGGGAAGCGATGACCAGGCAGCCCAGCATTTGGAGAAGGAGTTTCACGACGCTGATTTCGGCGGCTTCGCGGAAAAACCTTGATGTCATCGAATACGATCCGGAGCGTTCACACGCCGGACCTCGCCGGCCTCGGTTTCGATAACTCGTCATAGACATCGCAATCTGGATTGAAGCAAAGCCGCCGATGCTCCTGCCAGTGACGCTCGTCCTGCCATCTCGCTGGCATTGCAGGAGGCTTGTCACCCCCGTCGGGCGGGACTTCCCGGAAGGCATCGCTGGGTTCTATCTCGGGCGACAGATCGCCGCGTCGTGTCGACCCGACTCCAGGACGCCCCAGAGTTTGATCGGACCCACGCGCTCGCCGAATCGGGGTGGCGGATTCAAATCAGTGAACATCCGCCTGACGTTTGTCAGACTGGCACGAGGGAACCTCCTGTTCCGGACTCCGGTTGAAGTGGTGCTCATCTCCGGAACAAAACGCCTCCGCGTGGAGGAATCTTTCCGAAATCCGCGCCCCTTCTGTCGCCGAGCTCCGAACTGAACGAGCCGGCTACACCCAGCGAATCGGATGAATCCGGGCGATGCCGCCCGATTCCAGCCCGTCTCCAAAGAAACGAACTCCCAGGCGCTCCCGGTCGCCAATGGTGTGGCGGATGTGGTGCCGCAGGTATTGGCGGCGGGTCGCGGCGTCAAACTCGGGACGGGCCCGGATGATCTCATCAAGGTCCCGGTGACCCGCCTCGCCGGCTTCGCGAAGACGCCGGATCAAGCTCTCGGATGCCCGGTCGCGACGCACCGCCCAGACCGCATAGACAAAGGGCAGCCCGGTGGCCTCCTTCCAAGCCGCCCCAAGATCCCACACCTGCACGCCTGACGCGGCGGCCGCGGGAGATTGCCGGAACGCAATTGCAGGATCGCCGATGAGCAGGAAGGCATCGGCCACGTCCCGTTCGGGGGCGGCGGAGGCGTTCATTCGCACGAATTCAGGATGCAGTCCGCGATGGGCCAGCAACCACTGCAGCAGACGAACGCTGGTCAGGGATGCCGGATCGCACGCCACCCGGCGCACCTGATCCAAGGGTCCGTGGTGCGCGAGATACACACTGTAGACCGGTCCGTCGGAGACCACCCCGACACCATCCACCACATCGTAGAGGTCCTGCTCCAGCACCTCGGTGATGCTCACGAGCCCGGCATCCACGTCGCCGCGTCGCAACCATTGCGCGAGCTGGCTCGGCGGGGCGAGTCGCACGGAATCACCCAAACCGTGCACCAGCGGTGCGGCGTTGAGATAAGGCACCGAACCGATTCGAAACGCGTCGCCGACCGCGCCACGTTCCCGGTTCATCGGGTTGCCGCGGCGTCCTCGCGCGGCCGGCCCACGACTTCGTAGAAGGTATTGCGACGAACCGGTGTCAGCCCGGCCTCGCGAATCGCCCGCACCATCGCCGCCTCCGTCTGCCCCTGGGGCGTCCCGGCGCCGGCCATGTGGAAGATGTGCTCCTCCTCGATGGTGCCATGAAGATCATCCGCACCGTGGCTCAGGGCCACCTGCGCGAGACGCAATCCCATGCCCACCCAGTACGCGGTGACATGCGGGATGTTGTCGAGAAAGGCGCGGCTCGCCGCGATGGTGCGGAGCGTGTCCAGTGCGCTCGGCGGACGATCCACCGGGATGCCGTTGTTGTCCGGGTGGTAGGGCAGTGCCACAAATCCCGTGAACCCGCTGGTCTCATCCTGGAGGGCCCGGAGGCGCGACAGATGATCCACCCGCTGTTCGGCCGTCTCAACATGACCAAACAGCATCGTGCACGTGCTCCGTCCTCCCAGCCGATGCCAGGTTCGATGGACATCCAACCACTCGTCCGCCGACTCCTTGCCGCGGGCAATGCGATCGCGCACTCCGGCGTCAAAGATCTCCGCACCGCCGCCGGTCAACGAATCGAGTCCGGCCTCGCGCAACTGCTCCAGTACCGTCTCCAGCGGCAGCTTCGAAATCCGGGAGAAGTGCAGCGCCTCAATGGCCGTGAAACACTTCAGGTGCGGGCGCGGCTCCAGCCGACCAAGTGCCCGCACCATTTCGAGATACCAGGAAAACGGCAGCGAGGGATGCAGTCCCCCGACGATGTGCAGCTCGGTGGCCCCGCGGTTCACCGCCGCCTGCCCCTTGACCACGATCTCATCGAGCGTGAGTTCAAATCCGTCCCCATTCCGCTTCTTCCGTGAGAACGCGCAGAACTGACAGCTCAGGATGCAGTAATTGCTGTAGTTGATATACGCGTTGAGGATGTAGCTGGCGCGATCCCCGTTCAGACGACGGCGCATGGCGTCGCCAATGGAACCCACGGCGTTGAGATCAACGCCCTGCATCAACTGCAGGGCGTCCGACGTGTCCAGCCGGACACCCGACACCACCTTCTCGTAAATTGGAGCCAGCGCACTCTGGCGGAGGGAAACAGGAATCATCGAAACAGGTAGTTTTCAAACCGCACTGGGAACAAGCCGATACCAGACGTCGCGCTGGCGGGCCTCGTAGCCCGACTCGGTGATCAGGCGCTTCATGTCGTCCGCCGTCATGCGGTGTTTCGCCCCCGCCTGACGCACCACATTTTCCTCCATCATGATGCTGCCAAAATCATTCGCCCCGTACTGCAGCGCCACCTGCCCGATGTCGGCCCCCTCGGTCACCCAGCCGCTCTGGATGTTGGGAACGTTGTCCAGGTAGATCCGGGCAACGGCCTGCGTTCGCAGGTAGTCGGTCGGCCCAGCCTTGGGGGCCTTGAGCAGCGTGCCCTCGGACTGGAAAGGCCAGGCAATGAAGGCTGTGAAGCCGCCCGTAAGATCCTGCTGCGACCGCACGCGCTCCAGATGCTCCACACGCTCCGCGAGGGTTTCAACATGACCGAACATCATCGTCGCCGTGGTGTTCAGGCCGAGGCGATGGGCGGCATCCATCACCCCCATCCACTGATCCGCGGTCGCCTTCAACGGGGAAATCCGCTGCCGCACGCGATCCACCAGGATCTCACCGCCTCCACCGGGGATCGACCCCAACCCGGCCGCCTTGAACCGCGTGATCACCTCGGAAACAGGAAGCTCAAACACCTTCGAGAAATGGACAAACTCGCTCGGGCTGAACCCGTGGATGTTCACCGACGGGAACTTCGCCCGGAGGTGCGACAGCATGTCGAGGTACCACTGGAGCGACAGCTTCGGATGATGCCCCCCCTGGATGAGGATCTGATTTCCGCCCGCCGCCACCAGCTCGTCAATCTTGCGGTCCAACTCCTCCATCGTAATCACGTAGGCGTCGGCATCCTTCTCGGTGCGGTAGAAATTGCAGAACTTGCAGTAAACGTTGCAGACGTTCGTGTAGTTGATGTTGCGGTCGATGATGTAGGTGACGATCTCGTTGCCGCGCCCGCCGTACGCCGAGGCCTTGGCCAGCTGCCGACGCCGATGCGCCAGCGCCGCGAGTTCCTCCAGCGGCAGGGAGTAGAGCTGCAGTGCCTCGGCCGCAAAAATGCGCGCCCCGTCCCAAACCCGCTGTAGCAGGGCCTCGTCACAAGAAGCCGGGGCTTCGTTGAGCGTCAGAGTATCCGTTGTCGATTCCACCGGTGCCACGCTACGGGCCGAAGCGCCTCAGCGCAAGCGGCCGGCGAACGATTGAAGGCCCGCTTCACCGATCGCTGCCCCGGGGTCGAAACTCCCCGACTCCATGAACCGAGTGCGCTCCGCGGCCAGAAAAATTACCCATCGGTCCCCACCCCTCTCCGAAACCCTCCCGAGCCCGATTCATCCCATTAGAACCCCTTACATCATCAAGTGATAATGATACCGCATCTCATTATACAAGACAGCCCCATTCAGATTCGACGCAGATTTCCTGAAACTTTCGTTTCGAAATTCGGAAAGAGAAGTAGCGCGAGTTCGCGCACAGCTCTCCCCGAGAGCCGAAAACAGGAGGCTTTTCAAATTGTGGCAGCCAGATTGCTCAGCATGCCGGCGTTATAAAAATAAGAATTCTCAGATCAACCACTTACTTACACATGATCGGTTTTTACCCTAAAACACTTTTTCCTAAAGCATCTAGGAACTTCACCGATGTTCTCTTTATGGAGGGAAGAACACTTCGATCAATCCGGCTCGTCACCGGATTCCTTGCACTGGGAACAACTCTTCAAACTCACTCCCAGGTGGCCTTTCTCGGCGAAGTGAGCTTCCAAGGATCCGTGAGTCCGGTTGGCGTCGACAGCGTTCTAAACAAGGCGGAGTTCGTTCCAAACAGCGCGACGCCTCTGGGTCTGGCAGGCACCGGGACGGCATACGGGGACAACTATTACTCCCGTGGCACCGTCACCGGCACCTACGGGGCCATCGCCACATTCGGAGGCCTGAGCGGTATTACTGCGGCCAGTGCAGACTACCCGGCGGCAGCTCCCAATGCGGCTTACTACAATTTGGGGCTGAGCGCCCGTTCAAACACCCAATCCATTACGTCCATCACAGTAAGTGATCTCATTTTCGAGGGTCCCACCGGCACCGTTTCCACGCGCCTCAATTTTCTTTATTCAAGCGCTGGGAATGCGGCCTTGAGCTTCAATCCGGTGGGGAAAGGGAACGCCAACTGGGGGGTCCAGTTGAGCGTCCAAATGCCTGATATCGGTGGTCCGATGAACTTCTCGGGTCTGGCCTCCGGCGGCTTCACCGGGAATCAGGGAGTCCCGGGTGTGGCCGACTTTTCGGGCAACTCGTCGAACACGGATGGACTTTTAAGCGGGTACACGTCTGGAACCGTCACCC
>CANGMO010000217.1 GCA_947454295.1 Verrucomicrobiota bacterium
ACGTTAGCTGCCCGAACCGGGGGGGCGCAACCGGGAGTTGAAACGGAATCCGGTGGGCTTGGTGAAAAGCGAAACGGGCGCCCGCAGGCGCCCGTGACGTCAGGGGGGGAGTCGCAGGATTCCTGGACTCACGCCTTGCGGGAATCCCGGCGGCGGCGAATTGCGGCGCCGCCGACCATGACGGCAACCGCTCCAATGGCCGCATAGGTGCTTGCCTCGGGAACCGGCGCCACAGGAATCGAAACACAGACGTTGTCGACGGCCAGACCGTCGGTGTTTCCGGACGCATCCAGCCAGCGCATCATGATGGCGGACCCGCTGGGAATGTTCAGGCCGGTGAGCGTGAAGTTGATCGAAGTCGATGCCGTCACCGCCCCCGAGCCACTCAGGTTCGGAGAGGTAAAATTGCCGGAGGACGCCGACACCCAGGTCAGCCCCTTGTTGTCGCCGGTGGCGTCCGACCCGGAAAGCACGCCCGGGGACAGGTACGCGCGGGCACCAACGCCGTCCACGTCGTAGAACTTGCCGGCCAGGCCCGCGGCGACGGCATAGCTGAACAGAATCGACTGGGCCGAGGTGCTCTGCGACCGCCACTGCTCACCAGTGTAGCTGATGGTGAGCGAGGTGATGGTGCTGCCGGTATTGTTGTAAAGCAGGTTGCCAAAGGCGATCGACATGGCCCCGGCGCCGCCGGTGATCGCACCCAGCGCGCGATCGCTGCCAGTTCCCGCCCCGACGGAATACACACCCACGGCGGTCGATCCGCTCCCGCTCGTGGAATAGCTGAAGCCGGCGCCGCCGCCGCTCAGACTGCCGGTAGACTGGACGAACCAGCCGGTGAACCCCGTGTTGTCATTGCGCCAAGTACCGGTGCCGCTGGCCGCCAATCCATCAAAGGTCTGGCAGTAAGGGCAGTCGGTGACGTTCATGTACGTCGCCCAAGCCGGGGTCGACAGGCTCAACGCGACCAAGGCGGCAGGGAGGAGGGATTTCGGGCGATTCATGCGAGGATGGGCCAGCAGTTCCATGTTGCTGGTAAAACCGTCCACAAAACCTCTCTAGGGAGGCAACCCTACCCCCTCTAGGACGTTTTTCTGGTTCCCCGCTCAAGGCCTCCTGCGGCAACGTTTGGAGCAGCTGCATGTCGAACGAACCTGCCCCTTCCACGTCCGACCGCGCTCCCATTTTCGAGGATCGCTCCCGCACGTTCTTTATAGTCGCCGGATGCCTCGCCGTCGTCGTGATGGCTGGCTGGCTGGCCTTCAATCCGATGCTGCGTCAGATCCGGGTCTGGCGGGCCTCGCGGCTGGTTGCCGCCGGAACCGCCGCCCTGGCAACCAACAATCTGCCGGCCGTATCCCGCACAGTCCGGGCCGCGGTGGGCCTCGCTCCCACCGACCCCGGCGTACAGCGCCTTGCGGCCTACTACTGCGCACGTACGAGCCAGCCGGAGGGCTTTTCCTATTTTGAACTGCTGCTGAAGTCCGGCACGGCGACCATGGTGGACCGACAGGAGTTTGCCCGCTTCGCCCAGGGACTGGAGCGACTCGATCTGTCCGGTGACCTCATCAAGGAACTCATCGCCGAGGATCCTCAGAACCGGACCAACCAGCTTCTGGTGCTGGATCAATTCGCCCGTCTTGGTGACTGGGCCCGCGTTGCCCAGGGAGCTGCCGCACTGGCCCAGGCGTTTCCCAACGATTCAGAAATCCAACTCACCCTGGCACGCGCCTATCTCGGGACGCAGGACCCCGCCAATGGCAAGCGCGCCATCGACCTGCTTCGGGGATTGATTCGCGACGAGGGACCAATGCGCCTTGCCGCCCTCCGCACCTTCGCATCCCTTCAAGGGCCTTCCGAAGCCGAACTGCGCAGGGCCGCCACCGACCTGGAGCGTCATCCCCAGGCAAGGATCAACGACCAACTTCTCGCCGCCGAAGTCCGTGAACGCCTGGAGCCTTCTCGACGCAACGCCATTGCCCTGGCCGTGGTCGACTCCCTCTCGGGCAGGATCGACGACTCGGAGCTGATTCCACTCGTCGAGTGGCTCCGCGCCCGAAAGCTCTACAGTCAGGCACTGGCGCTGGTTCCACCCGACCGGGCCCGCGCCGCCGCCGGCCTGGTGCTTGCACGCGGCGAACTGCTTGCAGATATGAAACGGTGGGACGAGCTATCCACCTTTCTGAAACAACCCAAGCTTCCACTCCACCGAGTTGGTATGGCGTGTCTTCAGGCTGTACTGGCCTTCGGAACCGGGAAAACCGATGAAGCCTCATTCCTGCTCCGGGAGGCCGCGAAAGCCGCCATTGGAAATCCCATCTTCCTCCAGCAGGTGGCGGTGTTTGCCCAACAAATGGGGCAGCATGCGCTGGCCTCCGAGATCTGGGACGGTCTCCTGCGAAATCCCGCCACGACCATTCCAGCTGCTGCAGTGCTGCTGCGTCAGGCGCGGGGCAGCGACGACCTCGAGGTGGAGCGGAAGGTGTACAAGCAGTTGATCGGTCCGCTCGGACAGCAGGGATCCGTGCGATTCCAACACGCGTACCTCTCCGCCCTGTTCAACGAGCAACTGGCCGATGCAGAATCCGCTCTTGCCGGACTCCTCGCCAAGGACATGACCAGCCTTCCGCTTCGAGCGGCTCTGTCCCTCACCAAGCTACGTCTCGGAAAGCCCGCGGAGGCACTTACCCTGTGCGAAACAGGCGACGCCGACTGGAGCGCTCAAGAGCCTCGCTGGCGCGCCATTTACGCCGCCACCCTTCAGGCCAACGGCCAGGGTGCCGCGGCGCGACGGATCGCCTCCCGGATCCCCGTGGACCGGTTGAAACTGCCGGAGCGGGTATTGATCGAGGCCATCCTAGGCCATTGACCCTCGGCAATTGCGGTTCGTGGTGTCGCCGCCGTTGACTTGAACGCCGCTCTCAGGTAGCTCAAGCGCCCAGCGTTGAGATCCTGTGAGTCTCGCACTCAATCAGCCCGTTCTCGTGCTCAACCGCCTGTGGCAGGCAGTCAATGTCTGCTCAGTGCGTCGGGCCATGGCTTTGCTTTTTGAGGGCCATGCGCAGGTCGTCTTTGGACACGGCGACGGGGAGTTCAAGACCTACGGTTTCGGCGAGTGGCGGGATTTTTCCGTCCAGTCCCCCTGCACCGAGGACGAGGCGGTCGGCACCGTGTGTTTCCGCATTCGCGTCCCGCGAGTGATCCTGCTTCTGGGCTTTGACCGCCTTCCCAAGAAGGAGGTCAAGTTCACGCGCCACAACATCTTCGAGCGCGACAAGAACACCTGCCAGTACTGCGGCCGGACCCTGGACCGGAAAGACCTCAATCTGGATCACGTGGTTCCGCGCGATCGCGGTGGCCCCACCACCTGGGAAAACATCGTGTGCTCCTGCATTCCCTGCAACACGCGTAAGGCAAACCGGACACCGATCGAGGCTAACCTTCGTCTGATCCGCAAGCCCAAGCGGCCGAAGTGGCGCCCGTTCGTTCAGGTGAATTTCGGGATGCCCATGCACGACAGCTGGCGGCATTTCCTCGACCTTGCCTACTGGAACGTCGAGCTCGGTGAGGAACCGGTCTGATCGGCATCCCCGCCCCCGTCCATCAGGTCCGGTCCCGTTTACTTCGCGCCGCGCACAGACTCCCGAATCCACCCGGCGAGTCGTTCGGTATTGGCGGCGAGTTCGAAGTCCCGATCGAATCGCGCGCGGCCTTGAAGCGCCCGGGTTCGAGCTCCTGCAGGGTCTCCCAACACTGTCTCCATTGCCGCCCTAAGCGACTCGACCGTCAATTCCGGCAGCAGGACACCCAGCGACCCGTCTTCCAGAATGCTGGCCGCAGCGCCGGCACGGGAGGAGATGATGGGCACTTCGAAGGCGAGGGCCTCCAACAAAACAATGCCGAAGGTCTCGAGGCGCGAGGGGAACACGAACAGATCCGCGTCGGTCCAGCATCGCCGCCAGGCATCGCTGCCGGCCGAAAGCTGCCGATGAACGGTTCGGCCCGGTCCCGAGGGCACTGCGCCCTGGGTCACCAGATGGAGATCACATCGATCGGCGAAATGCCGGGCATGGCACTCGAGTAGTATTGCTCCGCCTTTTCGCGCGAAATCGCCGCCAACGAACAGGATCTGGGGCCGGCTCGTCCCACCCTCACGAAGCGGGGAGATACGACGAGGCGGGGCCGCCATGGAAGGCGGCAGCAGTGAGATGCGCTCGGGGCGCACACCATACTGGGTGATGAGCGCATCCCGAACCGGATCCGACCAGGGCAGAAACCGCGTCACGCGCGAGAACAGCCGACGTTCCCGGCGCAGCAACCCTCCCAAGGTCAGCGGCTGCAGCACGCGGGACACCACATTGGGGCCAAACCACGGCGACGACGCCAGCTGTCGAAAGGTGGCATCCAGCCCTACCAGGATTGGAATCGACGGATCGAGTCCCTCCAACTCCAGCCCCATACTTTGGGTGTTCACAACCACCGCATCGACGTGTTCGCGCTGGCACAGGCGATCCAGTTGCTCCCGCAAATGCCGGCTGGCGGCGATCCGCCAACGCGTGGCGTGGAAATCGAGGCCAAATCGACGCAGGCCGCGCACCGAGGCATCCCCCAACCGCTTCAGGTGAGCCGGAAGCGGCAGCGCGTCAATCAGACGCGGCGTGACCCCCAACTCGGGACGGCGCGCCAACTCCGCTGTAAACCGTGGCAGGTAACTGGTATGACCGAGGGTATTCTCGTTGAGGAAGGCGACGGTCATGACCGGCTCCTCAGGCTGGCGATGCGCCGCCATTCGCGTTCCAGCGCGGCACACACCACGGCGGGCGCGTAGCGCGATTCAGCCAATGTGCGTCCGGCCGCACCCAGTCGGGAGCGCTCCCCGGAATCGGATTCCAATCGGCGCAGTACCGCCACCAACCCCTCCGAATCCTCATCTGCCATCGACACCGGCACCCCGCCCGATTCCGCGACCCAGTCGGTGACCGGATCGCGGTGGTGGACCACCGGAACACCGGTGGCCAGCGCCTCGGCAATCGCGATCGAAAACGGCTCCCCAATGGTTCCCAGCGCGAACAGGTCCGCCGCGCGATGCAATTCATGCATACGCTCCCGCGGCACCCGCCCCAACAGCCGCGCCCGCGGACCGAGCGCCGCGTAGATGCGTCCACGTAC
>CANGMO010000218.1 GCA_947454295.1 Verrucomicrobiota bacterium
CGAGATCCACCAGATGCTCGTTCCCGAGCTGGACCGCGTCCTGCACAACCTGATCCAGGATCTGGAGGAGCGCGGCATGCTCGACTCGACGCTGGTCGTCGCGATGGGGGAATTCGGCCGCACCCCGTGGTTGAATACGTCGCGCGGACGCGATCATTACCCGAACGCCTGGAGCATGATGATGACCGGCTGCGGTCTGAAGCGTGGCGTCGTGACCGGCGCCACTGACGCGGACGGCGTGGACGTCATCGAGAAGCCCTACAACGAGCAGAATCTGTTCGCGACGATCTTTACCGCCCTGGGTCTGGATCCTCACGCGGAGTACGACCTTCCGGGAATGCCCACCTTTCGCCGGGTCGAAAACCGGGCCGAGCCCATCCGGGAACTGCTCGCCTGAACGCACGCGCATGAAGCTCACCCTGCTCCAGGATCACAAGCTGCCCACGGGCGTGCTCGGCCTCGCAGTCTCCGGCGACGGCACGCGGGCGTTCACCGCGTGCGCGGACGGCATCGTTTCTGTCGTCGATCTGGAGACCGGCCACGCGGAGGCCTTCGAGGAGCGGCATGCGTCGTTCGCCAGCGGCTGCGTGCTCCTGCCCGACGGCAACACGCTCATCTCGTCCGGATACGACGGTTCCCTCATCTGGCACGACGTCGCCACGCGTCGCAGCAAGCTTCGCATCCAGGCGCATCACTTCTGGAGCTGGCATCTCGCGCTGTCGCCGGACGGCCGCCGCGTCGCCACCTGCACCGGGCAATACCTCCCTGGCGGCTGGAAATACGAGCCGGCCGTGGAAACCGAACCGTCGGTGAAGGTCTACGACACCCAGACCGGGGAACGTGTGGCCGCCCTGCATCACGGCCCGCCGGTGTTGAGCTGCGCCTTCAGCCCCGACAGCCGGCATCTCGCCGCGGCCAACATGCTGGGCGAAGTCCGGGTGTGGGATCTCGCCGCGCCGCCGAGCGGGCCAGTGCGCGATCCGATCTCGAAGTGGTCCACGCCGGACTTCACCTCCTGGGGAACGACGAAGACGCATCATTATTGTGGTGGCATTTACTCCCTCTCGTTTTCACCCGACGGCGAACAGCTTGTGGGCTGTGGCATGGGGCCGATGGGCGATCCGATGGCCGGAAACGGCAAAATGACCTGGCAGCGCTGGGCCTGGCGGAAGGGTGAGCGAGTGGATCAGATCCGCGACGGTCAGCATGGCACCGGACTGATGGAGACTCTGGCCTGGCATCCGCGCGGCGAGTATTTCTTGATGGGTGGACGGCAGGCTCAGGGAACCTGGAATGCCGCCATATTCTCCGCGAAGGACGGCAGCCTGATCCACTCCATCGACACCAAGAAGCGCATCACCCGTGCCCGCTTCCATGGCGATGGCACCCGGTTGATCCTCGCCGGTGCCAATGGCCAGGCAGCTCGCAAGGACGGCAAATGGCCCGCCTGGGGCCGCCTCCAGCGCTACTCCGTGGACGCCTGACCCGAATCCGCCGGTGCGTGCTGCCCACGCGCAGGATTGTCTTAAACCTCCCGGTGGGGCAGGCTTCCCCCGCCCGAACCCGACATGCGCATCCTGGTCATCGAAGACGAACCGCAACTCGCCCGAAATGTGACGCGTGCGCTCATTCGTCACGGCCATGAGGCGACCGCCTGTCATGATGGCGCCGAAGGGTGCCGGGTAGCGCTCGAATTTGGCCCCGATCTGGTCGTGCTGGATCTCAATCTTCCCTCGCTCGACGGCCTGTCCGTGCTGGCGAAGCTCAAGGAGGCCCGACTTCCCGCACGAGTGATGATTCTAACGGCACGCGGCGAAGTGGAGCATCGCATCCGGGGGCTGAATGCGGGCGCCGACGACTACCTGGCCAAGCCGTTCTCCATGGAGGAATTGGTGGCGCGAATCGAGGCTCTGGGCCGGCGTGGCGCCACGCCGGCTCCCTCCGATCGCCATCGCGTGGCGGATCTGCAGATGGACATCGCAAACCGGCGTGTGGCCCGCGCCGGACAGGTGCTCGCCCTTTCACCGCGCGAATTTGATGTGCTGCAAGTGTTGATCGCCGAGCCCGGCCGCGTGTTTTCCCGAACCGAATTGTGCGAGCGGGTCTGGCAGCGCGACTACGAATACGACACGCGCACGGTGGAAATTCTCATCGCGCGCCTCCGCAAGAAGGTGGACGCGGGATTCGAACCCCCGTTGATTCACACCATCCGCAGCGTCGGCTACACGCTCCGTGCCGACGCTCCGGGATCCGAAACGGGCTCCCCCCAATCATGATCTCCAACCTCAGAATCAATGCCCGGGTACGCACCGGCCTGCTGGCGGCTGTGTGCCTGCTGGGCCGCGCTGCCGGCGTCCTCGGGGACGCGGTGGTTGAGGGCCACGTCACGTTGCCCAAGGCCGTCACCAGTCCGGTGATGAACAAGCGATACGACGTGATCACCAGCGGTGGCGTCCTTTCCCCCAACCCGCCGCGTGCCGTCCTTTATCTCGAGGGTGCTCCGTCGTTGTCAGCCCAGCCGGAGACCCGTCAGGTGGTGCAGACCAACTTTACGTTTGTCCCCTCGCTGCTGCCCATCCAGGTGGGAACACGCGTCGAGTTCCCGAATTTCGATCCCACCTTTCACAACGTCTTCTCCTATTCGCCCCCCAAGCGATTCGACCTCGGACGCTACCGGCCCGACGAGCGGCCAATCCCCTCGCAGCTCTTCGACAAGCCAGGGCTTGTGACACTCCGATGCGACATCCACGAGCACATGCGTGGGTTGATCCTGGTCCTTGAGACCCCGTACTTCGTGCTGAGCGACACCGACGGCCGCTTTCGTCTGGATCATCTCCCAACCGGCCGTTTCACGCTCAAGGCGTGGATCAACAGCAAAACCACCCTCGAGAAAACGATCGAGATTCCCGCGTCGGGAACCCTTCAAGTCGACTTTCCCTGAACGCTACCGTGGCCGCTGCACCTGAACTCGAATCCACGCCGGTCCGACAGGATCGCGTTGGTGGCTATCGGCTGAAGCTGATGGTCGTGATGATGCTGATGGTCATCGCAGTGAGCGGCGCCGGTCTCTATCTGGCGGAACGCGGGGTTGCGGAGAGCGTCACCAGCGGACTGCAGCGCGAATTCCAGACCGAGCTCCGGGCGCTGCACGGAATTCAGGAGATTCGTCAGGCCACCTTTGCCGAGGTCTGCCGCGCGCTGGTGCGGAAACCCCGCATCCACGCCGCGCTGGAGGACAATGCGCTCGATCTGCTTTACACCATCGCCAAGGACGAGATGCGCGACGTGATGTCCCCGTCACCGGCCGGCGGCCTGAACTCGGGCGGGGGATTGGAGGCCGTGTTCTACCGGTTCCTCGATTTGAACGGCACGGTGATTTCCCCGCGTAACGCCCCGGACCCGGGTCCGCTCTCGCCCGAGGAGGAGCAGCAGCTTTCCCTGAAGGGACTGCCCCGCGGACATCAGATCGGGTATCTGCTTCGACACGCCTCCACCGGCGCGGAGGAAGTGGCGGAGGTCATCGCAACTCCGATCATTTCCACCGAGACCGGTGAGGCGATCGCAGCACTGGCCATTGGCTTCAAGCCTTCCGATCCGGCGGCCCTTCGGCCGGAACGCGGCGTCCGACGCGGCATCTGGCTCCAGCAGCGACTGCATCTCACGGACGTCTCCGACACCGCAAAATCAGAACTGGGAGCCGTGCTGGCCGGGGCCACGCGCTCCGCCACCGCCACCGAGGAACCCGCCCGCATCAACGTGGATGGCGTGGCACATCTGGTCTTCCACAAGCCACTCAACCCCGGTTCCACGTTCCCCGCAGCCGAGGAGGTCTGCCTCTATCCCCTCGGCGAACTGCTCGCCCGCCAGCGCCAGCTGCGCTGGAGCTTCCTCGGCAGTGGCGGCCTGGTGTTGCTCGGCGGTCTCGTCGCCAGCGGATTCTTCTCGGCACGGCTGTCGGCACCGGTCGAACAGCTCGCCGTCGACTCGGAGGAAAACCGCGCCAAACGCGCCGTCGCGGAAGCCGAACTCGTGCTGACTCACGAAGGTCTCCAACGGGCCATCCGCTTTTCGGCGGACGCGTCGCATCAGTTAAAAACGCCGGTCGCCGTCCTGCGGTCGGGCCTTGAGGAACTGCTGTCACGCGAATCGCTGTCCCCCGACGGCCGCCGGGAAATCGACGATCTCATTCACCAGACCTATCGGCTCTCCAGCGTCATTGAGGACCTGCTCCTCCTTTCCCGTGTGGACGCGGGACGTCTGCAGCTGCATTTCGGCCCGGTCAATCTGTCCCGCCTGCTCGAGGCCGGTCTCGACGATCTCGAAACCCTGCCCGAGGGCACCGAGTACGCGGTCGAGGCACAAGTCGCACCCGATCTCACCATCGAGGGCGAAAGCCGCTACACCTCGATCATCCTGCAAAACCTTCTCGAGAACGCGCGGAAGTACAACGAACCCGGAGGCCGCATCCGCATCGTGGCCCTCAGCGAGGACTCCCAGGTGCGGGTGCGCGTGGGGAACACCGGACGCACCATTCCCTCCGAGCTTCGCGAACGCATTTTCGAACGCTTTCATCGCGGTTCGATCGCGGAAAACGTCCCGGGACACGGATTGGGACTGAATCTGGCGCGCGAGCTGACGCGCCTCCATGGCGGTGAACTCCGGCTGGTGCAATCCGAAGCCGGCTGGACCGAATTCGAGGCCAGCTTCAAGCGGATCCTCCGACCCGAAGCGGGCCGGGCCATGGCATGAATCGGAGCCTCACCATTGCGGGTGCCGCGATCGCCCTGGCGGGCGGGTCGATGGCGTGCGCCGAACTGCATGCCGAGGAGTGGCTCGACCGGCTCGACGACGCGCTGACGGTTTCCGCCTGGAACAATCAGGTCCGCACGCGCCTCAGCGGCCTGGTGGATCTTGAGGCCTATCATTTTGAGGGCGAACCTCCCGGACTCATTGACACCAGCCGCGTCAACTTCGCAGCGCCCCGGCTGACCCTGCTCCTCGATTCGCAGGTTGGATCCCACGTGTACGTCTTCGCCCAGGCGCGGCTTGATCGCGGATTTGATCCCGGGGATTTCGGAACGCGTTTCCGGCTCACTGAATACGCGGTTCGCCTCAATCCCGAAATCGACGGCCCGC
>CANGMO010000219.1 GCA_947454295.1 Verrucomicrobiota bacterium
ATCCGGTGCGGGTCATGGGCCGGCGCGGAGTCCGGGTCAGCTGCCGGTGCACTACGCCCCGAAGGCCCGGCTTCGATGCCTGTCGTGGCGTGATGAAACCGATCTCGCCCAACAGGCCGCGTCGCTGGGCGTGAATCCCTCGCGCACCTGGCTGGTGGCGTACAACACCATTCCGATGAGCGGTCGATGGGCTTGGGTGAGCGTGATTCCAGAAGATCCGGAAGCCTATGCGCGCGGCCTGTACGGCGAATTGCACCGCGCGGACGACGCCGGCGCGGAATGGATCCTGGTGGAAGCGCTGCCCCCGACCCCGGAATGGGCGGGCATCGCGGACCGCCTCCAGCGCGCATCGCGTCGATAGGCCGCGGAATCGCGTTTTGTTTCGAGCGCATTTGCAGTCCGCGCATGACCTTCTCGAAGCCCGAACTCGCGGTGGTGTGTGTGTGGATCCTCTCCGCCACCTTGGCGTGGCAATGGTATGCATGCCGTGCCACAGAGGTCGAAGCGAGGCGGTTGGAGCGTGCTCTCAAGGACCGGGAGGCGGCATTGACCTCGTTGCAACAGGACTCCGAGAGACTGCATCTCGATTGGCTCCGCGCCGATGCCGAAGGGTTGGGGCTGCGCGTCGGGCTCGCGTCACTTTTGGATCGGCATCGTGCAGGCGCCGGACCGGGGATTCCCTGGGACCCTCGTTCGGGACTGATCCGGATTCCCAAAGAGATGGGGATGCAGTTGCCGCTGACCACGCTTCGCTGGCACACCGGTCAACGTTCCGTGGCCATGCGGGAAGCGCTTCAGCTTTCTGAAAAGGAAAGCGCGGCCATTGAGGCGGCGCTGCAGCGGTTCGATGGAGCCGCATCCTTGAGCCGGACGTGGGCTTGTGCGGAAGGTTCGACCGACCGCTGTAAGGAGAGTCCAAGTCCAACGTCCAAAGAACGGAAAGACCAAACACAAAGCCGCGAAGACGGTTTCGTCTTCGCGGCTTGGTTGTCTGCGGTCCTGACTTCCCGGGTCCCGAATTCAATCCAGCTCGCCGGCAGGATGCCGGCGCTCCGGAAGGAAGTGGATCAGTACACGCCTTCGACGATGTTCTTCTCCATCGCGCCGAACGGGCGGACGTCGCCGACGCCGTCCCAGGCGTACGGGGGACGCGGAGCGCGGCGGATGGCTTCGTCGCGCTCGAGGAAGCGCGGCATGAAGAATTCCTTGGTCAGGGTGGTGAGCTCCACGCGACCGAATTCCCCGTAGCCCACGGGCTCCGCGGTGCTGGTCGGCTTCACCACACGCAGCACGGCGCGCGGCTGCGGGGCGTAGTAGGTGACGCTGAAATTGTCCTCGGGCTGCAGCGGCACGCTGGCGGCCAGACCCATCAGGGTGTTGCCGTAGGTGGGATAGAATCCGATGCGGCCTTCCAGCAGTTCCTCGACGAGGAAGCGCACTTCCTGCGGCTTCATGGAGGTGCCGCCGCAGAACACGCCGCGAATGCCGGCGTCCCAGAGATTCACCTGCTCGGCCAGGGCTTCGAGCAGCTTCGGCGTGGTGAACAGGCCGGAGACCTTGCGGTGCTTCAGGATGGTCGCCGCCTGATCCACGACGTGCGCCATGTACTGCTTCGCCACGTCGAATTGCTTGTTGGTGATCAGCTTCTTCACGAAGCGCGGATCCAGATCGATGAAGTAGCAGGAGCTGCCGCGCACGTTGGCGAGATGCTCGATGGCGAGACGGAGACGGCGGGGGCCGGTCGGTCCCATCATCAGCCACGCGCCGCCCTTGGGGAAATGGGCGTCCGAGATCTTGTCGGAGAATTCGGAGTAATCGACCTTGTAGTCGTTCCACCCGATGCGTTGTTTCGGCATGCCAGTGGTACCGCCCGTTTCAAAGATGTTGAACGGCTTTCCCTTGAACGCGGCGGGAACCCACACCTCGGGCTGCAGATCGCGCAGGAACTCGTCCTGGAAGTGGGGGAACTTCTGCATGTCGGCGAAGGATTTGATCTCCTTGCGCGGATCGAAGTTTTTGGACGCCCAGTCGAGCCAGAACGGACAGCCGGTCTCGGGGCTGAAGTGCCACTGGATGATCTCGGCCAGATGCGCCTCAAGCTGAGCCTGCGCAGCCGCGACGGCTTCGGGGGAAACGGTGGGGATCGGCATAAGTCAAATGACGGACGGCAGTCTAGTACGTGTTCGTACAATTGAAAACCGCAATTCTGAGGGGCAGAAAGCAAAACTCCCCGCCCCGCCAACCGGGCGGGCGGGGAGAGGCGGGGGAGTCCGGGCTTAGGCCGCTCGGCGGGTGCGGCGCCACCAGGTCATGCCGGTAACGCCGACGAGTGCTGCGATCGCACCCCAGGTGCCAGGCTCAGGCACTGCCTCACCGGTGAGGGTCAGGCTCCAGCTTTGGAGGCGCATGGTGCCGCCGAGTTCCAGGTCCGCGATGGCGAGTCGCCAGTCGCCGTTGCCGGATCCGCCGTTGAAGACGGCGAGCATCTCGGGACGCAGAACGTCGGTCGGCAGCACGCGACCGTCCGGCTGGTAGGTTCCCGTCAGCACCCCGGAACCGAGGCTCGCGAGGTGGATGTCACTGCCGGCGAGATCGGAGAAACTCACATTCCAACCGTCGTAGGATTGACCGATGAGGTCGGATCCACTGAATCCGACGCGGTTCAAGAGCATGGCGGAAGAGCCGAGATCCTTGTTGAGGAGCACGGTCATTTCACTGGCGAATCCGCTGCCGGATGCGGTTCCCACCAGGCTCAGGCTGACCTGGACCTGGGTGAGTGAGTAAATGAGCGAGTCGTTGATGGTGGCCAGGAAGGTTTGGGGAGGATCCTGGTAGTCGGGGATATTCAGATTGACCGTGTACGTGCGGGTGGCCTCGGTGAGGATTCCCGCCGAAGCGGTCGCAAGAGACAGGGCGGCGATGATGCCGAGCGCTGCGGAGCGAATGAAGTTCATGGCGATGATCTGAGAAAGGGTTGAAGTCTCGCGCGGGATAAGGTCCTTGATGGATCAGGGATTCGAGATGGCGCGGTAGAGACGGGAGGTTTCCGGCGGGTTCACATCGGTGTGTTCAAAGACGCCGGTGTCTGGGGCCGTGAAGGTAGCCTGGGGACTGAACTCGCTCCAGGTGTAGGGCGGGCTGAGGTTTGTCGTGTACTGAACCCGGTACGGATTCCCCGGCACGCCGATGAAGGTGACGACGAAATCCACACCCGAGGGCAGGATCCGAATCGCGTTTGGTGCCCCGACGTTTGCCGAGGCCGCGATTTCGGTGACCGTCACGCTGCCGCTGACGCTGCCGCCGGCACCATCGCTGAGCGTGTAGGTGAAGCTGCCGTTGCCCGACGTTGCGGTGGGCGAGGTGAACACCACGAAGTTGCCGGCGATGACCACCGTGGCCCCGGACGGCTGCGGATTGCTGACCGCCGTGATGGAAAGCGTGTCGCCGTCGACGTCGGTGTCATTGGCGATCAACGCACTCTTGAGCACCTTGGCGACCTTGGTGTTGTTGGAGCGGGTGATCGTGTCGGCATTCGCGACCGGCGCGTGGTTCACCGGGGCGTCGCGGGTCACCGAGACCTGATAGGTTTTCGTGGTCGTGCCGTTGGGCGCAGTGACCAGGACGGTGATGGTGTTGGCACCGACGCTCAACGCGATGGCGCCGCTTGCGGTTCCGGAGGTGACCAGCGTGCCGTTAACGCGGACCGTCGCACCGCCTTGGAGAACGGTTGGCGTGACGGTGATCGAGGAGATCAAGCCGTCGACGCTCGCCGAGTAGCTGATCGTCGTGGCCGAGAACGACGGCGAAAGTGTTCCGGCGCTCAGAACCAGCGCGGAAAGTTCGGCGCCGCTCGGGCGGGAGAGGGTCACATCGTTGCCGGTGCCACCCACATAGCTGAGGATGAGGTTCACACCGCCGAAGCTCACAACCGAGCCCTCGGGCAGCCCGTTGAACGTGCCGGTGATGGCGTCGCTGCCGTCATTGTCCACGAGAACGACCGATTCGCCGAGGGCCAGCGTGTAGCCGCCGTTGAGAATGAGGGTGGCGTTGCCGAGATCGACCGTTCCGGTGACGGTGAGCTGGCTGTAGGAGGTGCCCGCCGTGGTGGCCCCGTTGATGTTCAGTCCCAGCGTGGTATTGGCGTTGAGAGCCGCTCCGCTTCCCATGAGGATTCTTCCGGTGGCGCTGATTCCGTCGAGGAACAGGTCGGGAGCTAGCGCCTGTCCGTTGCCGACACCGGTGCCGCCGGTCACGGAACTCGAGCTGTAGCTCACACTGTTTCCCAGATTCAGGGCTGCGCCCGTGCGGACAAATACCGCGCCGCCCATGGCCGCCCCGCCGCCACCCGAGCGTGCGGAGCCGCTGGAAGCTGCCCCGCCGCCGCCGAAGCCAGGAGGCTGGGAATTGCCGCCGCCACCGCCGCCACCGAATCCGCCGCCACCGCCTCCACCGCCGCCTGCGCCGCCGCCGAATCCGCCGACGCCGCCACCAAAGCTGGCGCTACCGCCGCCACCGCCGCCGCCAAATCCGCCGTTGCCGCCGCTGCCGTTCAACGCCCGGTCGACGCCGCCGACACCACCACCACCTCCCCCTGGAAGCGTGCCGATCCACGGCCCGGCACCACCTCCGCCGCCGTTGACGCCGCCCGCACCGCCGGCGGTTGACTGGTAGGTGCCGCCGACCCCGCCGGAGTTGCCACCAAAGGTGCCGTTGAAGAACGCACCGGCAAACCCGGCAGGATGCGTGAAGCCGGCCCCGCCGTTGGCCCCAACACCAAAGCCGCCGCCGCCGCCCTGACCGTTTCCGGTGACGCCGATCGCGCCGTTGCCGCCCATGCCTCCACCACCGCCGAAGGCCAGCGTGCTCCCGGGAGCAATGCCGCCGTTGCCGCCGACCGCACGGTTGCCGACAAAGGCCACGCTGTTCAGGGACAGGTTGCCCGCGTTGACAAAGATCGCGCCGCCGAATCCGGCGCCGCCGCCGGCGCCCAACTGGCTGTTCCCGCCGTTGCCGCCGCGGGCGTTGCCGTGAGCGAGTGTGAGGTTGCTGAACGAGAAGGTGGTGTTCGGAGTCGCCGGCAGATTGGCGTTGCTGGTGTCCGAGCTGATGCCGACGAAGAAGATGCGATCGCCG
>CANGMO010000220.1 GCA_947454295.1 Verrucomicrobiota bacterium
GCTCCACCGCAGAGCGCCCTTCCGAAAAAACGGCATCCGGCTGGGATGGTGACCACGGCTGGGGCATTGTTTCCCCGTTGAATGCGGCCATGCGCATGCACCTATGAGCACCCCAAAGAAATCCAAGGCACCGGTCAAACCGATTCCCGCAAAGCCGGATCCCTCCACCTTCGTGCCGATGACCTTCACCGCCACCTCCGACACTCCCACGCTCGCCGAGGCCGCCAAGGCGCTGGGTGTCAAAGTGGCGGATTGCGATCCCAAGTTCGGCGTCGTGGTGATCGATCCCGCCAAGCGCCTGTTCTCGGTGATGTCCCGCAGCTGCAACACCACCAATCCCGACGGCACGCCGTTCACCGGCCCCTGGTCCGATCCACGGATTCACGCCTACTAGGTTTCCCGATTCCTCTCCCAACTCCGAGGCGAGGGGTCAACGACGGAGTCCGAGGAATTCGGCGACCACGGTCGGGATGATATTCCGGTCTTCGGAATGGCCCGTGGTGAAGGTGACGATCACCCAGCGGTGCCCGTCGGCGAGTTCGATCAGAGCGGCATCGTGCCGGGTCTCACTGGTCAGGCCGCATTTCGACCAGAGCTTCATCCCCGGCTTCAATGCGATGCCGCTGTAGCCGTGCGCCTGGTCCTCCGGATCCTTCGTCGATCCGGTGAAGTCCCGCGACATCAACTCCAGCATCTGGCGAGACCGCGCCGCGGACACCATTCGGCCAAGCGCCATCTCGGTGACAATCCGGGCCGTGGCGTCGGTCGAGAGCTGGTTGCGGCGCGGTTCGAAGGCGCGAATCGCCTGGGTTTCGCGCCCATAAGGGCCCTCGCCCCACGGCTTCTTGCTCGCATTCACCGTGGGCGGATATCCCAACCCGGCGATCCATCGATTTACCGCATTGCGTCGCTCCCACCACCCCTTCAATTCCGCATCGGGCAACTCCGGTCCGCTCGTAGTACCGGTGAGTACGTCGATCACGTAGTGGGTCGCCTCGTTGTACGACTCCACGATCATGTCCCGCATCGCGCGACGCAGTTCGGGAGTATCCTGGATCACACCGTCCTCCATCCATCGATGGGCCGCGGCGAGATAGAACAGCTTGATGACGCTGGCTGGATAGATCGTCTCCTGCCCACGGTAGGAGGCAACTTCGGGAGCCGAGGAAGGTCCGAGATCCACCACCGTGACGGCCAGTTCATTGGAGCCGAGCGCCGGCTTCCACGGCCTCGCCAAGGTTGCGGCAACCGCCTGATCCAACCGCCGCTGCAAGGCGACGGAATGGACCGCGTTGGTCAGCCCGGCGAGCGGCTCCGCCGCGATCGATTCCAAGAATCCCAGGAACAATATTCCTGAGGCGATCGCCATTCGTAGGCTTGGCGGACGCATGGAATGGAACTCGCGCCTCAGTTTGCCACGGTCGTTCGATCCGCGAGCCACTGGATGTCGCGGTTGTTGGGCTGCGCGACGTTGAGTCCGAGGTTGCTGTTGTAGTGAACCGGCGCCTTGGTGCGGGGATCGACCCATTTGCGGATTTCTGCGTGACCGTCAGCGAAGGAGATGCCTGCCGCGCCGTTGTGATAGCTGGCTGGGAAATCGATCATGCGGGCGGCCGCCGGGCTCTCCACCATCATGTTGGCGTACCCGCCGGCGTTGATGCCGTCGGGATGCTCATCCAGCAGCACGTACACGTTGGCGGGCCCTGGATTCGCCAGGTCGCTGTCCTTGATGAACACCTTGTACTTCTTCTGCGATTCGTTGTAGCTGCTCGGCTGAAGCCAGCCGCCCGGGCCGCCGATCGCCTGGCTCATGCTCATGGACCGGACCCGCGGAAAGCGTACGCCCTTGATCGTCACCGAGCTGAGATCCGCCGGACATTTGTACGCACCGGCGCTCGGCATGTAGGGCGCGAACGCGGCCTTGGTGCGGTCGAGGAGCTGAAGCTGGTTGGTGTTGTCGGTATTCGACGGGTTGAAATCGAGCCACCCCTGCACCCACGAATACGGCTCGGTGCCGCTGTTGCCCGGCTTCACCAGGAAGTCCCGGTTGTCGCTCGGGTACATGTGGAAGGCGAGCTGGAGCTGCTTGAGATTGTTCACGCAGGCGATGCCCTGGGCCTTCGTCTTCGCCTTGGCCAGGGCGGGCAGGAGCATGCCGGCCAGGATGGCGATGATGGCGATGACCACCAGCAGTTCGATGAGGGTGAACGCGTGCCGCGTCCGGAGGGGCATGGGGTTCATGGCGGGGAGAGGAAGAGCGTTGGCATGAGAAACCACAGGCAGATCGAAAAGCCCACAAGGAAAATGCCGTTCCATTGGATTGGCTCGGGCGTGCGCCTTGCCTTCCCCGCCGGGCTCGGATAGGGACTCAGCGCGGTGAACTTCAACGCCAATCGATGCCTCGGGCTGGCCGTGGGCTGGCTCTTCCTTTTGTGCCTGACCATGCCCGCCTGCCGGACCAAGCCGGCAATCAGCGCCGCGAGTCCGGCCACCGCCCCCCTCATCGCGCCGGCCGTTTCCACGGGCACGGGATTGCTGCTGCAGCCGCCGTTGGATCTTTCCTGGTTCACCCGGGATCAGTTCGTGACCAACGTGTCCTCCATCGGGTCGAACCGGATCCACCGCCGGTGGACGTCCCCCGTCGTCGCATTGCCTCCGCATTCACACGCCGGGGCGAAAGGACTAACCGAGGACGAAGTGAAGGCGTACATGATGGACGCACGACGCCGCTTCGACGCCGGGGAGGCGGTGCCGCTGTCGGACGCCGGACTGATCAGCACCCAGGAGGATGTCATCCGGCAGCCCATGCTCAACCACATCGCCGCCTTCTCCAACGCCGTGGCGCGGGTGTATCTGCTGGTTCAAAAGACCGCTACCGACAAGGGCTGGTCCTATTTCTCCATCGTCCAGGATCTCACGCAGACACCCGTCGTGGATTACTACGCCGAGGTGAAACGAACCGGCCCCCGGCTGGAGGGAACCAGTTGCTACAAGTGCCACGCCTCAGGACCGCTGGCGATTCACCCGGCGCGCGAGGACCTGGTGCTCGATGCGCCGCTCGCCGCCGCCATTGGCCGCCACATCGCCAATCAGCCACGCTCCGTCTTCCACTTCCCGGCCGACAGCCCGGCGCCGGAACGCGGCGAGGTGCTGGCATTGAAATTTTGCTCGCGATGCCACTCCACCGATCCCAGTGCGGATCGTGACGCGCTGTACCAGGTGCAGTCCCACCCCATCCGCATCCTGGTCGACTTCGGCTACATGCCACCCGATCGCCGTCTGAAGCCCGACGAGATCGCCGCGCTCAAAGCGTGGCTCGACCGGAAGCGCTGAGTGAGTTTACGGCTCCTTGCTGCGGGCCTCCGCACGCACGCCGATGATTCCGATAATGGTCTGCATCGACTCGGGCAGGTGCTCGGAATCGTAGATACTCGTCACCCAGTTGGTGCCCGAGCGGAAGCTGGTGATCACCGCCCGATGGATGGGCGGGGGTGCAGGTTCCGCGGGCAGTCGCAGGAGGGCCGCGGAGAGTTTCCCCAATTCTGCCGCGGATAGTTTGCGTCCTCTCGTGTTCTGCACCGAGAAATCGCTGATCCGCACGTCCACCTCGTATCCGTCGGAGTTGACCATGTACTGGAGTGCATACCGACCGTGGGCCGGAAACGTCGAATAGGTCAGGATGTTGGTGCCCAGGAGCCGTGTCTCTCCCCGGGATTGGGCGGCGACGAACAGGCGCATCGAGGTCGGAACCGGATAGCCATCCAGGGAGGGACGCGCGGTGTCACTGGCGACGCCCGCGAGAGGCAGAAGCAGTCCGGCAACGAGTGGAATCAAGGTGCCTTTCATCAGTTTACGCAGTTCTGCCGAATACGCGAAAGCCGGGCACCCGGTCGTCGGGAATGCCGGGGGCTAAGGGAATTGGGCAACACTACTTAAGGATCGACCCGACTTCAACCGCTCCGGCCATGCAGGTGAAACCTGGCGCGAAGCCGTTCGTTCCATTGACTGGCCTCCGGTGTCCTGCAAGAACCTGACGCATGCACAGCCCCCTCATCCGCCTGGCCCTTCCCCTTCTCGCCTGCGGTGTCCTGCATGCCGAGCCCCGTGTCATTCACACCTTTCAGAAACTCCATCTCGACGGCTACTACTGGAGCGAGGGGGCGACTTTCGGCGACCTCAACCGGGATGGGAAACCCGACGCGATTTCCGGTCCATACTGGTGGGAGGGGCCCGACTTCGTCCGGCGTCATGAGTTTTATCCGTCGACCACGACTTTCACGGTCAAGCAGGCGGACGGCACGACGGTTCGGTACCCGGGATTCGAAGGAGTGCTCGGCAAAAGGAATGCGTACTCGACCGACAATTTCTTTTCGTTCGTCCACGACTTCAACGGCGACGGCTGGAACGACATTCTGACCTATGGCCTCCCCGGCACGCCGGCCTATCTTTATATCAATCCCGCCGGCAAGGAGCAGCATTGGGTCCGCCACACGGTGTTTGACGCGGTGGACAATGAATCCCCTACCCTGGCGGACGTCCTCGGGGACGGTCTGCCTCGCATCCTCTGCAATTCCGGTGGCACGTTCGGTTTCGCCGGCGTGGCGGGTGGGCAGTGGAACGCCAAATGGCCCTTTACGTCGATCTCCGGCAAGGGCCCTTGGGGAAACTTCAATCACGGACTCGGAGTGGGTGACATCAACGGCGACGGCCGGCTCGACATCCTCGAACGCGGCGCGTGGTGGGAGCAGCCCGCGAAAGGATCGGCAGCCGGCCTGTGGACCCGGCATCCCGCGGAATTCAGCCCGGGCGGCGGAGCCCAAATGTATGCCTACGACGTCAACGGCGACGGACTCAATGACGTCATCACCAGCGTGGCTGCGCACGGATACGGGCTCGGCTGGTACGAACAATTGAAGGAACGCGACGCCGATGGTCACCCGCAGTTCAAGCCGCACGTGTTCCTCAACAAGGAGCCGTCGGAAAACCGGTACGGCGTGACCTTTTCACAGCTCCATGCGGTTGAACTGGCCGACATGGATGGCGATGGCCTCAAGGACATCATCACCGGCAAATGCTTCTGGGCTCACGGTCCCTCCGGTGAC
>CANGMO010000221.1 GCA_947454295.1 Verrucomicrobiota bacterium
GACCGGAGCCATCAATCGAAGCCGTAGCCGTGGCGTTCTTCAGTGTGACGATCTGGCGTGCCCGCGGCCCGAGGTGCACGACCGGACGCGGCGCGGCGTCGAGGCGTCGCTTCCAGGATTCATTGCGCGATGCATTCAGGAGACGGACCTCCGCGCCCACCAATTGCTCGCTGCCGCCATCGGTTCGATTCCACACCACAATTTCCTCAACCGGCGTTTCCCGGCCCAGGTCCACCTCCCACCACGGGGATGCTTCGTCGCCGGTGTGGCTGACCGATTGCGAACGGCCGTAGTTGCCGTCGGTGTTGCCGTCGACGGCACGGGCGGCGTCACCGAGATACCCGGTGCTGGATTGCCGGGCTGGCTGACGAAGGGCGACATTGGTGCCGCGCGACCACACCTGAACCTCGGCCAGCATCAACCGGTGATTGGTGCCCTTCTGCACGGGAAATTCGATGCGGACAAAGCGCGCCGAAATGGGCGCATTGGTGGCTGCGCTTCCCCGGAGCAACGAGGCGTGCAGGTTCTGGACGGAAAAGGCACCGCTGGGATCACGCCGGCCCGGGCCGCCACCTGGCAGCGAGGGGAGGGGAAGCGCCTCAAGTTCCAATGCGGAAATCGCCGGACCAGCGCCCAGCGGAAGCGTCAACGTGTAGGTGTCTCGTGCAGGCGAGGGGCCAGTGGTCTGGATCCGTCCGTCCGCGTCCTCTGTGAAGGTGGCGGCGTTGGTGACGGCGGACTGGATCGAGGCCGGAGCCAGGGGCGTCCACGCAATGCGGCGCGAGGCTTCCTTCGTCCAGGATTCCAATTCGGCGAGGAAGGCGTCGTCGGTGCGGTTGTAGCGGGCTTCCAGTGTGTGGATCTTCTCGAGCAGTTCGGCACGGCGGCGGGTCTCCCCGGCGGAATACCGCGGCAGGGTGGGACGTTCGTCGGGCTGGTCATTGTCCTCGGTCTGATTGAAGAACGCGTACAGCTGATAGTATTCCTTCTGGGTGACGGGATCGAACTTGTGCGAGTGGCATTGGGCGCAACCGAAGGTGAGGCCCATCCAGACCTGCATGGTGACGCCGGTGCGGTCCTTCACCGCCGCGACGCGCCATTCCTCGTCGTCGGTGCCGCCCTCGGTGTTGGTCATGGTGTTACGATGAAAGGCGGTGGCCCAGCGCAGTTCATCGCTGCCGGGCTCGATCAAATCGCCGGCCAGCAGATCGCGGGTGAATTCATCGAACGGCAGATTGCGATTCAGGGCCCCAATCACCCAGTCGCGCCACGGCCAGATGTTCGGCCGCAGGGGATCACTGCCGTAGCCGGAGGAATCGGCGTAGCGGCCAAGATCAAGCCATTGACGGGTCCACCGCTCTCCGAAGTGGGGCGAGTCCAGCAGGCGATCGACGAGACGCTCATAGGCATGCGGCGACAGGTCGGTGGCGAACCGATCCAGCTCATCAGGCGGCAGAGGCAGACCGGTGAGGTCCAGCGCCACGCGGCGGGCTAGAGTGCGGGCATCGGCTGGTGGTGCGGGTTCAATGCCGCGCGCTTCGAGTTGGGAGAGAACAAAGCGATCAATGCCATTCTTGGCCCAGGTGCGGCGGGACACGGGCGGGAGTGGCGTGCGGCGGGGCGGCGTCCACGCCCAATGCTGCGAATACACGGCGCCCTGGCGGATCCAGCGGGACAGCAGGATGGCCTCCTCCGCATTGACCGGATTGTGCGACTCGGCAGGCGGCATCCGCTCGTCCCCGTCGTGGAGAGTGACGCGTCGGACCAGTTCGCTGTGATCCGGATCTCCGGGGATGATGGCCCGGCGGCCCTTCAGCTCGCGGAGGGCGTCTTCACGCTGATCGAGGCGCAACTTGGCTTTGCGTGAGGACTCGTCGGGGCCGTGGCACTGGTAACACTTCGACGCCAGCACCGGCCGGATTTGCGAGGCGAAATCCACCGGGCTTCCCGCGAGATCGGCACGCGTGGCCGGGCTGCCGGCGGCGTGGCTCCATCCGGGATGGCAGATCGGCAGGAGGAGGAGGATGTAACGCAGCCAGCGCATGATGACGTGGCGCAGAGTACCTTTGAGGTCCGGGAGATCAATGCCCGGGGAGCAGGAATCCGGTGAAACCTTTGCCTTACCACCAGGCGTTGCCCGGATTTGGAGCCGCCGCCCAGAAGGCGTCGCCGGCGGGCTTGGTGGGGAACTTGTACGCCTCGGCATGACCGTCGCCGAAGGCCACCACCGACAGACTCTTCCCCTTGTAGTTATGCCATTGGCTCTTGCGGTCGTCCCAGCCGCGGTTCGGATGCCACGGCCAGTCGCCCTGGATGATCTTGTTCGCCGCACTGAGGGCGACCTCGGATCCCTTGATTGACTGCGCCGCCGCGCCGCTGCCATTGCGGTCGCCCGTCACCCGTCGGGTCCGGGCGAAATCGCTGACCCATTCCATCAGGTAGCTGGTGCCGTATTGCACGTAGGCGTTGGTGCACTTCTTCCCGAAGTTCTGTTCGTAGAAGATGTCCCCGCGATCGGCGGGACAGTGGAAGATCTCCGGGGAGCCCTGATAGGTGTACAGGGGCCGGTTGGTCATGGCCGTGAAGATGTCGTAGGTGCCGTTGGTGCCGCCGGCGGAGTTCCAGTCGGTGCAGGTCGGGTAGGTGTCCCGGTTGTCATCCGTGTACATGTGGTACGCGAGGATGATCTGCTTGTTGTTGGCCACGCACTTGATGGTGACCGCCTTCTGCTTCGCCCGGGCGAGCGCCGGCAGCAGCATGCCGGCAAGGATCGCGATGATCGCGATCACCACCAACAGTTCGATCAGGGTGAACGCGGCCAAGGAGCGCGATCGCATCGGAAACCGGAGGGGCATGCCGCAGTTAACGGCGCGCCCCGGCCGGGGTAAAGCGGGAATGCGGACCGGGTCAGTCAATGAACCGCCGGGTCAGGTCCCCGAAGGCGTCGATGCGCCGGTCGCGCAGGAACGGCCAGTGGGTGCGGGTGACGTTGACCGTGTCGAGGTTGATGGGAACGAGCAGGTTCTCCGCCTTGTTCACCGAGGCCTTGGCAAGCAGTTGTCCGGAAGTGCCCGCGACAAAGCTCTGCCCCCAGAATTCCAGCCCGTCTCCGCCGATGGGCTGCTCGAGGCCGATGCGATTGACCGACGCCACGTAACATCCATTGGCCACCGCGTGGGCGCGCTGGATGGTTTCCCAAGCCTGGTGCTGATTGACACCGTACTCCGCCTTTTCCGACGGATGCCAGCCGATGGCGGTGGGATAGAACAGGATCTCCGCGCCCCGCATGGCGGTAAGCCGTGCGGCCTCCGGATACCACTGATCCCAGCAAATCAGGACACCGATGCGGCCGAACTTGGTGTCCCAGGCGCGGAACCCGAGATCGCCGGGGGTAAAGTAGAACTTCTCGTAGAACAGAGGGTCATCCGGAATGTGCATCTTCCGGTAGATTCCGAGTAGCGATCCGTCGGCATCGATGATGGCCGCGGTATTGTGGTACAGGCCGGCGGCGCGGCGTTCGAACAGCGAGGCGACGATCACCACGCCGCGCTTCTTGGCGAGTTTCTGGAAGGCGGCAGTGCTGGGGCCGGGGATGGGCTCGGCGAGGTCGAAATAGCGGTGCTCTTCGCTCTGGCAGAAGTATTGCGACCGGAACAACTCCTGGGTGCAGATGATCTGGGCGCCATCGCGGGCCGCCCGGTCGGCCGCGGACAGGGTGATGGCGAGGTTCTCGGCGGGATCCTCGCCGCAGGCGTGCTGCAGCAGGCCCAGCGTGACGGTGCGGGGGCGGGGGGACTTGGAGCGGCTCATTTCAAATGGGATTTGATACGGTCCACCAGACTGCGGGTTTTGGGAACCTTGCGGGTTCGGGTGGTGCGCGTCGTGCGGGTTGAGGCCGAGGTTTGCGAGGCGCGGGTGGTGCGCGAAGTGCCGGCGGCTGCGGCCTTGGCCGCCGATCCGGAGGGCGTTAACCGCGCGGTGCCGCCCGGCGTTTCACCGGACGTCGCCTGATCGCAAACCTGGCGCAGGAACCGGCCCATGGTCTCATTGGTGGGGCCGTACCCGCGGTGGTAAATGAAGTGTTCGAGCTCGTAGAGAAACTCGTCGGCGGTCTGGTAGCGGAGCGCGAGATCGCGGTGCAGGGCGCGCTGCAGGATCTGGTTCAACCGGGTTTCAATGGCAGGATTGATCGCCTGGAAATCGGGAATGGGCGCCGTGAGGACGCGCTCGCGCGAGGCTTCCGGCGTGTCGGCGCGGAGAAAGTTTGTCCCGGTGAGCAGCTGGGCGAGCACCACACCGGCCGAGAAGAGGTCGGAGCGCTTGTCGGTGATCTTGAAGTCGGCCTGCTCGGGGCTCATGTACTCCGGCTTGCCCGCCACTTCCTCGCCCTCCTTGTCGGTAAGGAATCCGCGCGCCTTGGCGATGCCGAAGTCGGTCACCTTCACGTCGCCCTCGTAGGCGATCATGATGTTCTTGGGGCTGATGTCGCGATGAACGATGCCCAGTGGACGGCCCTCGGGATCGGTCTTGGCGTGCGCGTAGGCCAGTCCGCGCGCAATGCGGCTGACAATGAACACCGCAAGCTCGCTGGGCAGCGCGCGGCCGGTCAGGCGCAGGCGCGTCATCAGCTCGTCGAGGTTCACGCCGCGGATGTACTCCATGCAGATGAACCACGAGCCACGGTCCTCGGCGAGGTGGTAGGTCTGCACGATGTTGGTGTGGATCAGGTCCGCCACCAGGCGTGCTTCGCCGATGAAGTTCTCGATGAATTCCGGCTGACGGGCGTAGCGGTCGCGAATGACCTTGATCGCCACTCGCTTGGAAAATCCCCGGGCCCCCAGCTGCTTGGCCTCGTACACAATGCCCATCCCGCCTTCAAAGATCTTGCGAACGATCTCGTACCGGAAATCGCTCTCGATGATGCGGGTGGAAGCCACGCGGCGAGAGTGCGAATGCGGTCGGGTCCGGTCAAGCCGCGGCCGGTGCGGATGCGTCCAAAGGGGGATGTCAAATGTCACCGGAGACCTTATTTTACAGGGAATTTCCCTTGCCCCTGCTAGGTCGGTTGCTTAAATGCCGCC
>CANGMO010000222.1 GCA_947454295.1 Verrucomicrobiota bacterium
CTCGGGCGCAAAAAAAACCCCTCCGGTTTTAGCCGGAGGGGTTTTCAGCAGTTTGGTGCGCACGGCAGGACTTGAACCTGCACGCCTTACGGCACTACCACCTCAAAGTAGCGCGTCTGCCAATTCCGCCACGTGCGCAACTGCGGGGTGACCGAAGTCACCGGAAACTCAAACTGACTGCAAGCTTTAGATGGTCGGGGCGGTGAGAATTGAACTCACGACCTCCTGGACCCGAACCAGGCGCGCTACCAGGCTACGCTACGCCCCGTACCAAAAAGCGGGGCGCAAGATCGTTAACTGCCGGGGGGTTGGCAACCGGTTTTTTCAAAAATCGGTGCAGCGCATCGGCTTCAGCCCACCAGCGGTGCGGCGACGCCTTCAGGGGCGACCCATTTGCCGTGCTCGCGGATCAGATCAACCAGACGATCCACCGCCTCGTCCTCGGGAATGTTGAACTTCACCGCCTTCTTCCCCACGTACAGGTTGATCTTGTTGGGAGCCCCGCCGACGTAGCCGAAGTCGGCGTCCGCCATTTCACCCGGCCCATTCACGATGCAGCCCATGATGGCGATCTTCACGCCCTTGAGATGATCGGTGCGCGCCTTGATGCGGGCGGTCACGGTCTGGAGATTGAACAGCGTGCGGCCGCAGCTGGGACACGCCACGTAGTCGGTCTTGAAGGAGCGGCAACCCGCTGCCTGGAGGATGTTGAAGGCCAGGCGAAGTGAGGCGCCCGCCCCGGGTTCGCCGCGCACAAGGATGGCGTCGCCGACGCCATCGGCCAAGAGCGCGCCCAGATTGATAGCGGCACGCAGCAGCGCGATCTCGGCGCGCAGCGGGACCGTGGGAACGGTGAGGCAGTCCTTCAGCAGGATCGGATTGCGCCGGCCGAGGCGCTGGAGCTCCGCAGCCAGGAGGCGGAACGCGGTGACCGGCGGCAGGGGGACCCCGTCGCGAACGGTGATCAGCTGCTTTTCGCAATGGACCTCTTCCAGGGTCAGCGGGACCGAGGGATCCACCTCCAGCACGGTAAGATCTTCGTAAATGCCTTCCGGCCGCACGTCGGCCTTGGCCGCGATGCGGGGGGCGACGGAATCGTTCACGGCGCGCGTCACCACGACGCGGACGGTTTGTTCACCGCCGGCGCGGACAACGCCGAGTTCCACCTCGGCAGCGTCGCGGCGCTTGTAGTTGAAGGGATCCCAGGGCAGGGGGTGGTCCGCGATGCCGCTCGCCGATCGGACGAGTGCGGGGATCTCGCCGAGGAGGTCGTTGCACACCGCGATTTCGCGGGGGCTGTCCTCGGTGAGGCTGACGCGGATGGTGTCGCCAATGCCGTCGCTGAGCAGCGAGCCGATGCCGATGGCCGACTTGATGCGTCCGTCCTCGCCCTCGCCGGCTTCAGTCACGCCGAGGTGGAGCGGATAGTTCCAGTCGACCCCCTCCTGCTCCAGCCGCGCGGAGAGCAGGCGGTAGCATTCGATCATCACCTTGGGGTTCGACGACTTCATCGAAAACACAAAGTTGTGGAAGTCGTTCTTCCGGCAGATCCGGGCGAACTCCAGGGCGCTCTCCACCATGCCGAGAGGCGAGTCGCCGTAACGGTTCATGATGCGGTCGCTGAGCGAACCGTGGTTGGTGCCGATGCGCAGGGCGCGGCCCAGGCGACGGGCTTCGATTACCAGCGGGGTGAAGGCCTCCTCCACGCGGGCCAATTCGGCGGCGTAGCTGGCGTCATCGTATTCCTTCACCGCGAACTTCTTTTTGTCGGCGTAGTTTCCGGGATTCACCCGGACCTTCTCCACCCACTTCACCGCCTCCATGGCCGCCTCGGGCTTGAAGTGAATGTCGGCGACGATCGGCACGAGGCAGCCGCGTGCGCGGAGTTCGCGGACCACGTTCTCGAGGTTCGCCGCGTCCTTCACGGTCGGTGCGGTGATGCGGACGATCTGGCAGCCCACCGCCACGAGGTCGAGGGTCTGCTGCACGCATGCCGCGGTGTCCATGGTGTCGCAGGTCAGCATCGACTGCCGGACCACCGGGTGGTGGCCGCCGATGATCACACCGCCGCGGGCCGTGTCACCCACCGTGACTTCACGCGTGGGCCGGCGGGAGAAACTCCAGGGAGACAGGCAATACTTCATGAAAACGTGTTCGTAATGGCCCGGTTCGAGGGGCCGATCGCTTCGATTGGAACCCGGATCCCGGTCAAAAGGAAAAAGGAAAAAGGCAAATTGGTGGCAGGAATTCCAGGCCGGTTTTAACCCACCGCCGCAGCCACTGGTCACTGATCACCGATCATCGGTTGCCGACCACCGATTCCTGATCACCGCTCAAGGCGTCCCCGCCGGCTTGGCACCCGCCGGGGCCGTTGGAGGGGCACCAAATCGGACTTCCTCCACCGCCTGGCGCGCGGGCGCGCCGCGACTGCCGCGGAGATCCATGAAATCGAAGGTGGTGACGTACAGGATGAAGCCGATCACCAGCATGGCGCCGGCGGTCTGCACCCAGCGCACCACCGGCTCGCTGAGCGGGCGGCGACGGACCGCCTCGGCGAGGCTGAGCACGATGTGTCCGCCGTCGAGCATCGGCACCGGCAGCAGATTCATGAGGCCGAGGTTCACGTTGAGGAGGACGCTGAACCAGAAGGCCTGACGCCACGCGTGCTCGTTGTCGAACACGAGGTAGTAGATCCGCATGATTCCCACCGGGCCATTCAGGTGCTGCGGCTTGATGTCGGAGCGCGGGGAGATCAGGGCGCCAAGAGTGTTGACCATGTTGCCCATGACGCCGGTGATCTGCTCCCACGGGGAAGGATGCACCATGGTGAGCACACCGGTTTCATCCCAGCGCACGCCGATGAGCGGCTGCTTGTCGATGGCTCCAGAGGTGGGAATTTCCGGCGTGACCGTGACCTGGAACGGCTTGCCATCGCGCTTCACGTCCAGGGTGACCGGCTTGGCCCCCTTGGCGGCGATGTGATCGGAAAGTCCCTGACGGTGGAACAGCGGGCGTCCATCAACCGCGACGATGATGTCGCTTGGACGCAGTCCCGCCCGGGCTGCCGGGCTGTTCGGCTTGACTTCGCCGACCATCGGGGATTCCGCCGGATAGATTTTGATCTGACGAAGATTTTCCCGTTGCCAGCCCTTGACGGGATCCTTGGTCGGTTCCGGCTCGGCCACGTGGCGCTGGCCGTCGCGCTCGTATTCGACCCGCAGGGTGCGGCCTTCGCTGGCTGCCACCTGCCAGAGCACGGAATTACCCAGGCCGTTGAAGCGTTCCACCGGATGATTGTCGATCGCCACAATCCGGTCACCGGGACGGAGTCCGGAACGTTCCGCGGGCGAATCCTTCACCACGTACCCGATCACCGTGGTGACTTCGGCCTCGGAGACCGGACGTCCGATCAGCCAGACCACGCAGGCAAACGCGACGGCCAGCGACAGGGAAAAGAGGGGGCCGGCGGCGGCGACGATGATTTTGTCCAGAGGTCGTGCCGGGCGGAGCGGTTCACCGTTCTCGAGCACCTTGCCCTCGATCCACTCCATCGGGGCGAGCTGGGGCAGGGAGACAAAGCCGCCGGCGGGAATGGAGCCCAGCGCGTAGGTTACCGATCCAATCTTGCGCTGCCAGATGGGCTTGCCGAACCAAATGCTGAAGCGATCCACGACGAGGCCGCGCCACCGGGCCGCCAGAAAGTGGCCCAGCTCATGGACCAGGATGATGAAGTTGAAGAGCAGCGCAACTTCGAGGCAGATCAGGATGACTTTGAGTACGGCCATGCCAGCAGAATGACCGCAAGGTAGTGACGTGCCGGGGGGATGGCAACCGGAGCATGCCCGAAATGGCCGTTTTTTCAGACGGTTCCGGCAACTCCAGGGCATTCGACGACAAACCGGATGGGATTTGGGATTGAGTCGCCGGCGCCGGGAGGGGAGATCATCGAACGGGTCGGAATAGCGGCTCCCCAGAGAATTGAGACAACCACGAAACGATTCATGTCATGACCAAGGATGCGATCCTCCAGGAACTCCGAAAACTCGGACTGGAAAGCTATCGGAAGGTGATTCGCAAGCACGGGGCCCCCGACTCCTGTCTCGGAGTCAAAATCGAGGAACTGAAAAAGATCCAGAAGCGGGTTGGTACGAACCACGAACTGGCGCTGGCCCTGTATGACACGGGAATCTACGACGCGATGTACCTCGCCGGCCTGATTGCCGACGACATGAAGATGACCCCGGAGATGCTCCAGCGATGGGTCGAAGGCGCATGTCGGCCGTTGATCGGGTCCACGGTGGCCTGGGTCACGGCGGGCAGCCCGCAGGGATGGGAGGTTGCTCTGCGCTGGATTGATTCGGACCGGGAACTTGAGGCCGCCTCCGGTTGGGCGGCGTTGGGGAGCATCGTATCCGTGCGTCCGGACGACGCGCTGGATATCAAAGGCCTCAAGCGCCTGCTGCAGCGCGTGCAGCGGGAGATTCATGGCGCGCCCAATTGGGTCCGCCAGCAAATGAACGGGTTTGTCATCGCTGTCGGGTGCTATGTCGCGCCGCTGACCGAAGCCGCGTTGGAGTCTGGAGCCAGGATTGGTTCGGTGCCTGTGGACGTGGGGAACACGGAATGCCGGATTCCGCTGGCGGCGGACGCCATTCGAAAGGTCGAAGCTCGCGGGTCGATTGGCAAAAAGCGCAAGTCGGCCAAGTGCTGATCGAGTCGGCGGTCGCGAGTCAGGGATTCACGACCACGGGGCAATGCGCGAATCGAGCTGGAAGATCTGCCCCGAGACATTGCGCATGCCGGCGATAAACACGGCGAACCGGGCCACTTCGTCCACGGAGTTCAACCGATTGAGCGCGTTGCTCGCCGCATTGGCCTGCAGGTCTTCCTCGCTGAGGGTTCCCACCAGTTTGGTGCGAAGAAATCCGGGGAGGAGCGCGTTGACCCGAATGTTGTCGCGTCCGTGCTCGCGGGCCAGCGACGTGGTGAGCCCCAGCAGGCCCGCCTTCGAGGCGCAGTAATTGGACGCGCCGGCGCGGCCCACCCGCCCGCTAAAGCTCGCGATGTGGAGGATTTGTC
>CANGMO010000223.1 GCA_947454295.1 Verrucomicrobiota bacterium
TCCAATGTCCAAAGCAGAAACTCTTGGCGTCTTCGCGCCTTGGTTGTTTTCCCCGCTTTCCTGGGTTGCGAATTTGATTCTTCAGGCCGACGGGATGCCGGCGGTCCGGGGTCGCTCAGCGGGGTTGCCGGATGAGGGTGAGGCGGTCGAGGGGCACGTCCTTCAGCGTCTGCTTGGTGCCGCCGGGCCAGGTAATTTCCACGGAGTCGACCCGGTTGGTCGGGCCCAAGCCGAAGGTAACCGGGAGTTCGCTGGAGCTAAGGTAGCCGCGCGTGGCCGCAACCTGCCGCCACTGGTGCACGCCGCCACTGACCAGTTCCACCCAGGCGCCGATCGCATCCCGGTTCGCTCCCGCGCCTTCCAACTTCAGACGGACGAAGTGGTGTCCGGTGGACTGCTCATTCCGAAGGAGCAGAGGAGTGCCGCCAACCTGCGTGAGCACCAAGTCCAGGTCGCCATCACCGTCAATGTCCGCATAGGCACTCCCGCGTCCAACCCGGGGCTGGAACAGATCGGATCCCGCCTGCTGCGCCCCCACCGAGACCAGGCCACCATCCCCGGAGTTCCAGAAGAGCTGGGCGGGCTGCTTGTACGACTGGCTGGCCTGGACCTTGGAGATGTCTTCCTCCAGGTGTCCGTTGCAAGTGAGGACGTCCAGACGCCCATCGAGATCGTAGTCGAAGAAGAAGACACCGAACTTCAGCAGCAGGCGGCTCGCCGGTCCGATGCCCCACGCGATGGCATCATCGGTGAACAACATCGGGTCGTCCTTGGCCACGTAAAAGGCGGTCATCTCGTTGGCAAAGTTGCCAATGGTAACCGCCATCTTGCCGTCCTGAGTAAAGCGCGCTGAATCGATGCCCATGGCGCCGCGGGTATTACCGGCACCGTCGAATCCGAGACCGGTGAGTCCGCCCACCTCGCGGAACTTACCGTCCTTGGTGTTCTCGAAGACGAAGTTCTGAACGGTGTCGTTGGCCACCACGAGATCGAGGTACCCGTCATGGTTGAGGTCGACCGCGGTCACACCGAGCGACTTGCCCGCCGGCACCCCGGTGGACGAGTTCCGCACCTGGATTCCCGACTTCTCCGACACGTCACTGAAGCGCCCATTGCCCTCGTTGTGATAGAGGCGCGAGAAGGCGCCCTGGAAATTCATGGGCGGACCGTAGGCGCGATGGGTGCCATCGATCTTGTAGCCAACCTCGGCGTCCAGTTCGCGGGACCAGCGGACATAATTGGCCACGAAGAGATCCAGGCGGCCGTCGTTATCGTAATCAAACCACACGGCGGCGGTGCTCCAGTCCTTGGTGTCGCCGCCGACACCGGCGGCCGCGGTCACGTCGGTGAAGTGCCCTCCGCCCTCATTGTGAAAGAGGCGCGCGCCACCGACACCGGTGATGAGCACGTCAGGGCGACCGTCGTTGTCGAAGTCGCCGGCGGCCACGCCCATGCCGAAGATCGGGACATCCAGTCCGGATCCGACGGTGACATCGGTGAAGCGGATGGCTCCGTTGGTGGAGTCGTTGCGGTACAACGCGGCGGTGGTCCTTGCGCCACCAGCAGTCCAAGGCCAGGAGGTGCCGTTGACAAAAAGGAGATCGGGCCGGCCGTCGCCGTTGAAATCGAAGAAGGCCACGCCGCCGCCCATGGTTTCCGGCAGCAGCTTCTCGCCGGTGGCACCGTTGGCGTGACGGAAGGTGATGCCAGAGGCGGCGGTGACGTCGGCAAATTTCGCGGCCGGCGCGGCAGCCACCGGACGTGCGGCAACCTGGGGGGCGGCCAGCTGGGTCACGTGCGTTACGGTGCGGCTCTTGCCGCCGCCGAGGAACAACCAGATGCCGCCGCCAACGACGGCGAGGACGGCGATCACCACGACGGACCACTTCAACCCGCGCCCGATGGCGGCATCGTCGGAGACCAGTGTTTCTTCAGAATCCGGCGGAAGGGGCTCAGGGGCGGATGACATGGACTGAAAGGCGGACTGGGTTGCTCTCTCTGCTTCTGAGTGGGGTCGAAGGCATCAGCGGGATGCGGTGCGCAACGGCCCGGCGGGCGGCGTTACTGCGGCGTTGGGGGCGTCGCCGATCGGGCGCTGCAGATCGTAGATGACGATGGTCTGGGCCGCGTGGTCCGCTGCCGGACTGCGGCGACGGGCAGCCGCCACGGCCCGATCCCGCGCGTTGTCGTCGGGTCGGTATTTCTCGTGGAGGGCCCGGTGACGGGCAGCCGATTCCTTGTCTCCCATCTGGGCCCGGATGAGGGCCAGATTGTAGTGCGCGGTGAGATTCTCGGAGTCAATCGCGAGAGTGTCCTCAAACCGTTTCGCCGCCTGTTCAAGCAGTTGCCGCTGGCGCGTGGGATCCGACCGCTCGGTCTTGGCGCGCTCAAACAGGGTCTGGCCCAGTTCGTTGATGACCTCGTAGTCGCGGCTGAAGTTCAGCCCGCGCTTCTCCAGCTCGGGGTACCGGTCGTCTAGAATGGAACTGAAGTCGCGAATGGCGCGATCAAGGTAGCCGTTCTGCTTGTTCACCAATCCATTCAGCCAGGCGACGGTCCAACGGTTGGCGGCGGGTTTGAAGCGGTTGGTGTCGTTGGCGCGGTCGAGCGCCGCCACCGCCTCGTCGAGTCGTCCCTCCTTGAAGAACACGCGGGCAAGGTTGGGCGGCCCATCGGCGCGACCGAGCTTCTCGACCTTGGAGAAGGCCTCGGTGGCCTGGATCAATTCGCCGCGCTCGCTGCCCTTGTCGCCCTTGTTGAAGAGGCCGATGCCGTAGTCGTTCCAGCGCTGCCATTCCGGGATTTCCCGGGCCTGCGACTTCAGCGGGGCAGGGAGCGGATCCCCACCCTCCACCGGGAAGGTGATGCGGTCCGAGCACATCACCGTAATGGGCAGCGGATTGGTGATCATCAACGCGGAGTCTCGGGTGTAGCCCTTGGCGAAGGTGTAGTTGTAGTAGATGGTGTCGAACTTCCGGTAGTTGAGCTTGAGATCGACGGTCAACGGTGCGCGCTGGTCAGGCGGGACGGTCAGTTTGTAGTGCACCACGGCGGCGGCGCCCGGAGGGATCTGGTTGTTGTAGAGCGGGACGAAGATGTCCTGGGCGTTGCGGCGGTCGATGCGATAGCCGTCGCGGTCGAGCATGAAGACGTTCACGAAGTGCGACCATGGATCGACCTCCTTGAAGCGCCCGAGTCCGCCGCTCTGACCGACCGTGCGTCCAGTGGCGTCGGTGACGGACGCCTCGACCCACAGCTCGTTGGAATCGACGGTACCCTGGGTCAGCGGGTGGCCGACCTTGAGGGTGCGAACCACCGCCTCCAGCAGGTAGGTTCGCCCCGGCTTCAAACTCGGCACGGAGGGCCGCAGCGGGGCAATGAGCGGGCTGTCAACGGTGGCGCCATCCTTCAAGCCAAAGGCATCGATGCGCACCGTGTCCTTCATGAAGTCCTGGTGCTTCCGGATGATCTCCGCCTTGACCGCCTCGGGCTCGTTGCGGACATAGGCCACGCCCGTGTTGGCGCTGGGGAAGAGGTGGTTGTGGATCGCCGGGGAGGTGTTGGTCCCGTAGAGGCGCGCGGCGAAGTCGTCGGAGCGCTGCAGCGGCATGTGGCACTCGTTGCAGTTCGCCTTGGCCTGGTCCGGATAGTAGAAGCTGCGGGCATTCACGCCCGACACGCCGGACAGCAGAAAGCTGTCGTAGTGGTTCTGTCCGCGCAGCCAGTCCTTATAGCTGTTGACCGTGCGCGGGATGCTGACCTTGTGGCAGGAGGAGCAGAATTCCGCGCTCTTGTGGAAATCCTTGAGGAAGGTCTGTTTGTGGAACCCGGGCTTTCCCTTCACCAGCTGCTTGTTGATGAAGAACGCGAGGGAGTTGGTGGGGGAGGAAGCGAACGGATAATGGATCGGCTCCTCGATGGTGTAGTTGCCATTGCCGATGCGGCCGTGGTCGGCGCCTTCCATCGAGGTGATGGAATGGCAGGTGACGCAGGTGATGCCGGCGAGGGCGGTGGGGTGGCGCTCGAAGTCGTAGTTGGGATCATCGAAGGCGCCACTGAAGAAAGGCACCGGATCGTGACAGCCGGCGCACCAGCGCGACATCTGCACGTTGCCATCGCGTTTCATGGCCAGCTCGCGGGTGCCCTTGATGCTGGCGAGGTAGAACGGGTTGTTGAAGGAGCTGAAGCGATGGGCGGAGTGGATCCAGCCGTCGTAGACATCCTTGTGGCACTGAAGGCAGTACTGATTGTCCATCAGCTTGTCGGCCGGGATGAAGTTCCCGGTGGCGGTGCGGGCACTGCTGGGTTCGAAGTACTTTTCGCCCTCCTTGGGGCCGCGCACATTCCAGACCCGGGGATCGTGGCGGTGCAGGGCGATCATGGCCACCACCAGCGCCGCCACCGCACCCGCCCAGCTGGCTCCCAACTTCCAGCGGATCCGGGGCCCGGCCAGCCGGTGCAGGATGTAGAGCCAGACGCAGAGCAGGGGAGTGATGACGTGCGCCCAGTAGGCTCCTGAGCGGGCCTTGGCCCCGCGGACCTGCAGCCATTCCAGTCCTTCGACGCGCATCAGGACAACCCCGGAGGCAAGCAGGACGAGCGAGATCAGGAGCAGGACATACCCCACCCACACTGCCTTCCGATTGGGTCGGTTCCAGGTGTTCAGGATGTGGATCCAGTTGAAGACAAGGAACGGGATGACGAAGAGGATTCCGAGAATCAGGTGGGCGAGGAACTGAAGCTGGTAGAAGTAATTCTGGTAGGAGACGCCCTTGGCGCGGTCCAGCCATTCCAGAAAGGTCACCGCGGCGAGATAGACGGAGTTGACGCCAAGGATCGCCAAGAGGCCCCAGACGGCGTTCAGCACCCAGTTCAAACGCGGGCCGACCGCCCGGACGTACTTCCGTCGGGGTGGCGCATCGGAGGGCTTTGGCAGATCGGCCATGGTCGGACTTCCAGTGGAGGTTGTGGGGCGAGTGTGTCACCGCCGGTCGGCAGGGCAAACCGTGAGGGGGTGGAACGCTCAAAAAGAGGGGCGAATTGCAGTGTTTCCGTCCAAGATGGGTGTAA
>CANGMO010000224.1 GCA_947454295.1 Verrucomicrobiota bacterium
CTGCTTCCGTCCCGAGTATGACGCGCTCAAATGGGAGGGAACAGACGACCAATTCCAGGCGTGGTGCGAAGGCCGCACCGGATATCCCATCGTCGATGCCGCCATGCGCTGTCTCAACGCCACCGGTCGCATGCACAACCGGCTGCGCATGATCGTGGCCATGTTCCTCACCAAGGATTTGTTGATCTCCTGGCAGCGAGGGGAGCGCTACTTCATGCAACGGTTGCTCGATGCCGATCTGGCGGCCAATAGCGGCGGCTGGCAGTGGAGCGCTGGTTGTGGCACCGACGCCGCGCCGTATTTCCGCATCTTCAATCCGGCGACGCAGGGACTGAAGTTTGACCCGCAGGGCGTCTTCGTGCGGGCCTGGGTTCCTGAGTTGCGAAGCCTCGGCGATGATGAGGTGCACGAGCCGTGGTCGGATCCGCTGATGGCAACGAAGTCCGGCTATCCGCGCCCCATCGTGGATCACGGCGTCCAACGCCGGCGCTGCCTCGCCATGTTCCAGGCGGTGAAGTCGCCGCGGGCGGAAGCCTCGGAGTAGTTTCGGAGGTCGGCCCTCGGCCGGACCTGGGGATTAGCGCTTCGACGCGAGTCGCGCCTTGGTTTCGGCCTGCAGCTCGTCGATTTCACTCCGCACTTCCTGGCGCGTCTCGGTGTTCATACGGTCGATGAACAGAATGCCATTGAGATGATCCACCTCATGCTGGACGGCGCGGGCCAGCAGTCCACCGGCGCGGAAGGAGAAGGTCTCGCCGCGTTCGTTGAGCGCGGTGACCTCAACCTCGGAAGGGCGATCCACGTCGCCAAAGATCTCGGGGAAGCTGAGGCAGCCCTCCGGACCGGCCACGCGCGGGCCGGTGGGGGTGATCACCGGGTTGATGAGCACCAGTGGCATGAACGACTCGACATCGGCCGGCGTGCCATCAAGCCAGAGTTTGCTGGGACGGTCGGTAATGCCGCGCACGTCGATGACCGTGATCTGCAGCGCGTGTCCCACCTGCTGCGCCGCTAGGCCGACGCCGCGGGCGGCCTTCATCGTGTCGAACATGTCGGCGATGAAGGTGGTGATTTCGGGGGTGACACTCTCGATCTTGGCGCCTTTGCGGCGCAGGACCGGATCTCCGTATTTGACGACGGGAAGGACCATGGCGGTAAAACAGAAACTTATTCGGCCGGCCAGCGTCGCATGAACTCGGCGAGCTGCGGGATGCTCGGGCTCTCGGCCGTGCGGACGTAGTGGCCACTGGTGCTCACGCCGCAGAGCAGGCTGTCGGCGTTGCTCAGTCCGAGCAGCTTTCCGAGACAGAAGCCGCTGTTGAAATGATCGCCGGCGCCCGTGGTGATGCGCGGCTTGCGGCACAGGGAACCGGCCACCACGTCGGCACGCCCGGCCGAGACGGCGCAGGCGTACGCGGTGGGATGGATGACCAGGGTGTCCACCGGGACGCGCTTCTGGATTTCCACACCGAGCACGGCGAGCTCCTCGGCATTGGAAGGCACCAGCTTGAATCCGAGCACATGACCAATTTCCACCGCCTCCTTCTCGTTCAGGCCGAGGATGCAGTCGAAGTGCGATTGGAACCCGAGAATGAGATCGAGCGCGCGACGGATGTCTTCCGGCAGGCGTTTTTCGGGGTCGGCGAGGTCGAAGAAGATGCGCCGGCGCGGACCGCTCATCGAGGGGAGGATCTCCGACTGGATCGCCGCCCAGATGTCACTCATGTACGGGAGCATCGTCCAGTTGACGAAGCCCACCAGACTGGCGGTGCCCAACTGAGTGGCAAAGCGCTCGCGTCCGAATCGCTCCATGAGGTTGGTCCAGGTGACCTCCTTCAGGGTGTAGTGCTTGCCGACCATGATCTTGCCATCGGAGAACTCGAGGGCGTCGGTGAGGCCGGGACCGCAAATGGAGTGGACGTTGGCCCGCTGGGCGAAGGGGGCGAAAACGGGATGCAGCGCAGGCCAGCCGAGCGAGCCCACGTAGGTGACGGCGATGCCGAAGTGCGCGAGGGCATTGGCCATGATGGGCCCGTTGCCGCCGAGCTTGGTCATCACGTTGACCAGTTCGACATTGGTGCTCTTTCCGGCCGCGGCGGCGAGACGGGCGGCATAGGCCGCAATGGTGGGGACGGCATCGAAGTGGTCGGCGTCCTGGCGACGGTCGACCACGTGCAGGATTTCATCCACGAATCCGTCGAGCCCCACAAAGGCGGTCAGCGGGGCCGACGCGGCGGCCGAGGCGATCAGGCGATCGGCCACGGCGGTGCGGAATTCCTGGGATTGGATCATGGGAAGGGGGGGCCGGGTTCCGGAGGCGGTCAGTCGATCGAAATGCCGAGCAGCGACAGGACGCGGTTCAATTCGTCGTCGGAGGCGAATCGGATTTCGAGCGACCCGCGGCCCGACCGATAGCGCAACCCGATCTTGGTGGCAAAGCGTTCGCGAAGCTTGTTTTCGAGATCCACCACGAACACGTCGCGTCCGGCGGCCACCGGCGCGGCGGCCGCGGGGGTGGCCGACTGGACCGGGGCCAGCAGCCGGGCGGCCAGTTCCTCGGTCTGGCGCACGCTGAGTCCGCCGCTGAGAACGCGATCAAACGCAGATTGCTGTGCCTTGGAATCGGCGATGCCGAGCAGCACCTTGGCATGTCCCACCGACAGTCGGCCGTCGCGCAGTGCGGTCTGGATGGCTTCCGGCAGACGGAGCAGCCGCAGGGCGTTTGCCACGGCGGCGCGTGAGCGGCCGACGCGCGCGGCGATCTCCTCCTGGGTCAGGGAAAACTGGCTGCCAAGCTGCGAATAGCCCAGGGCTTCCTCGACCGGATTCAGATTCTCCCGCTGGAGATTCTCCACCAGCGCGAGTTCCAGCACTTCGTGGTCGGTGGCCGCCCGCTCCACGATGGGCACCTCGGTCAGTCCAGCCAGCTGCGCCGCACGCCATCGGCGTTCACCGGCGATGAGCTCGAAGCCGCCGTTCATCGGGCGGACGATGAGAGGCTGAACGATTCCCTGTCGGCGGATGGATTCAGCGAGCTCCTCGAGCGATTCGCGGGTGAAGTCCTTGCGCGGCTGGAGCGGGCTCGGCTGGACCTTGCCCACCGGCACCGTGCGAACCCCGGAGCCGGTCAGTGGCCCAGTGGGTGCGGCCAGGGCGGAGGCGGGCGGAACAGCAGCCGGCGCAGGCGTGGGTTTTGACCCCACGCCTGAGAGCAACGCCCCCAGACCCCGTCCCAAAGCCGGTTTCGACATGGCCTTCACAGTAGGAAGGGAGACCCGGTCACAAAAGCATTTTGAAGCCCCTCGACAGGGGATTCCGTCGACGCGGGAAATCGACGTTCACCGGTCGAGCCCGAAAAGGTGGGTTACTTTGGGAATAGTGACCGCGGGATCGGCGTGCAGCAGCGCCTGCCATCCCCGGGCCGCGCCGGCTTCGATGTTTTCCAACCGGTCGTCGATGTAGACCAGGTCGGCGCCCTTAGCGCCGGCCATGGATTCCATCGCCTCGTAGATGCCCTGAGAGGGTTTCATCGAGCGCACCTCGTAGCTGTAGATGTACCCGCTGAACCCGCCAAAGAACGGGAATTTCGATTGGATCTTCCGGACCGCGAGCTCGTTGGTGTTCGAGAAAATGAAGGTCGGAATGCCCTGGGCCATGAGCCGCTGCTGCAGCGCAATCATCTCGGGAATCTCCCAGAAAATGTCCCCGAAGGTGTCGTGAAACAGGGAGTCGGCCCCGTGATAGCCCGTGATCTGGCGCACTTCGCTGACGAACTCGGTGGTGGTCATCAGGCCGGTTTCGTAACGGTGGAGCAGGGGAGTCTGATCGATGATCCGCTTGAATTCCGGGGCCGGCACGGCGCTGAGGGGGCCAAGTGTCGAGGCGGCGCGGTGGTAGTCGAATTCAAGCAGCACCTTGCCGAGGTCAAAGATAACGGCCTTGGGAACGTTCATGGCGAAACTTCAAAAAAGGCGGGACGCGACTGAATCAGTGGACATCGCGCCGCCCCTCAAGCGCGCGGGTGAGGGTAAGTTCATCGGCGAATTCCAATCCGCTGCCGGCCGGAAGCCCCTGGGCGAGCCGGCTCACGCGCCGTTCGGAGGCGGTGACCACTTTGGCGAGGTAGGCGGAAGTGGCATCGCCCTCCACGTCGCTGCCCAGCGCCAGGATGATCTCGCGGATGGTTCCGTCCTTCAGCCGCTGCTGGAGCTCGGCAATCCGCAGATCCTCCGGGCCGACGCCGTTCAATGGACTCAGTTTGCCGCCGAGCACGTGGTACAACCCGCGATAGGTGCCCGATTTTTCCAGGCTGAGGACATCCAGGACGCGCTCCACCACGCACAGCAACGATCGATCCCGTCGGTCGTCGGTGCAGATCGGACAGGGGGAGGCCTCGGCGAGGGCGCCGCAAAGCGAGCAAGTCACGGTGCGAGCCCGTCCATCGAGGATGGCCTGCGCGAGATGCTGGACCACCAGCGGATCCGCCTGGACCAGATGCAGTGCCAGCCGGTCAGCCGAGCGCGGTCCGATCCCGGGAAGCTGCCCCAGGGCGGCCGAAAGCTGACGAACCGGCTCGGGCAGCGAGCTCACATCAAGCCCGGAATGCTAAAGCCCTGGGTGACCGATCCCAGTTCGCGATTGGATACTTCCTTGGCCTTGGCCATGGCGTCGTTCACCGCCGACAGCACAAGCGCCTCAAGGAAGGCGACGTCCTGGGGATTCACCGCCTCGGGTTGGATCGAAATCGAGACCAGTGTTTGATCGCACTTGGCCACGACCTTGACCACGCCGCCGCCGCCGATGCCTTCGACGGTCTTGCTGGCCAGTTCCTGTTGGACGCGCTCCATCTGCTGCTGCATGCGCGTCGCCTGCTTCATGAGTTTTCCGATGCCGGACATGGGGAGAGATTGGCGCGGAGGGGAGGGGGCAGAAAGTCTAAAGTCGAAAGTCGAAGGTCGAAAGTCGAAGGTCGAAGGTCGAAGGTCGAAGGTCGAAGGTCGAAAGTCGAAAGTCGAAAGTCTGCTGACTTTACGACTCGACGCCGGGGGCGCGGACATCCACCA
>CANGMO010000225.1 GCA_947454295.1 Verrucomicrobiota bacterium
GGATGAGTCTCCGGAGGCAAGCCGCTCCCGTAGGGCGGGCTTGAGAATCTTGCCCGTTGCGTTGCGCGGCAGTCCGGGAAGCACGTGCGCCCGGCGCGGCAATTTGAAGTCGGCCAACCGCTCCCGCAGGAAGGCCAGCAGGGCCTTTTCATCCAGCGTGCGCCCCTCATCCAGGCTCACAAAGGCCACTGGGCGTTCGCCCCGGCGCTCACAGGGTTCGCCCACCACCGCCGCTTCGCGGATGCCCGGGAATTGATACAGGACTTCCTCGATCTCGCGGGGATACACGTTGATCCCGTTCGGCTTCAGCATGTCCTTCTTCCGGTCGGTAATGACGTAGTAGCCGTCAGGACGACGATGTCCAATGTCCCCGGTTCGCAGCCAGCCGCCCACCAGGGTCTCGGCGGTTTTTTCCGGGGCGTTCCAGTAGCCGCGCATGACGTTGCCCCCGCGGACGCAAATCTCGCCATCCACGCCGTCGGGAAGCAGCCGGCCGCCATCGTCCTGCACCGACATCTCCACATCCGGAATCGGCGGCCCAATCGTGCCCGGGACCCAAGGCCCGACCACCGGATTGACCGACACCACCGGACTGGCCTCGCTGAGTCCATATCCCTCGATCAAGGGTACGCGCGGGTGACGCTCGTTGAAGGCGCGCAGGATTTCGCCCGGCAGCGGACCCGCACCGCTGATGCACAGCCGCAGCGGCAGTTCCATTCCCGGCGGCAGCGTCGACAGCACACGGAACAAAGCGGCCATCGCGGGAAGCACCGAGCCCTGGTTCTGGAGCATTTCCTGCAACATCGACTTGGGCGGATGCACCGAGCGGATGATGACCATGGATCCGCCCACCAGCAGCGGGAGCAGCACGCAAACCGTCAGCATGAAGCTGTGGAACATCGGCAGCAGCAGCACAAACCGGTCGAAGTCCACCACCTGGAGCACCTGCCGGCAGGACTCGACATTGTGCAGCAGATTGCCGTGGGTGAGCATCGCCCCCTTGGGCTTGCCCGTGGTGCCACTCGTGTAGATCAGCACCGCGAGGTCGGATCGCGTCGCCTCCTGACGTCCCGCGGGAAACCCTCCCGACGGTGGCGTTGAGGGAAACTCATCCACCAGGATCAGCCGCAGTCCAGGACGCCGCGACCGAAGTTCAGCCGCGCCCTCCGCGAGACCGGATTCGGTGATCACCACCGTGATGCCCGCATCCCCCAGCAGGTAGTCCACCTCCTCAGCCTTGAGGAAGTTGTTGATGGGAACAACCACCCCGCCGGCGCCGAGAACCCCGAAAAGGGCCGTGACGAACTCGGGACGATTTTTCAACCACAGCGCCACGCGATCGCCCGGTTGGAGGTCGTACTTCGACACCAGTTCCCGCGCCAGCCACCCGGCCGAACGGGCAATGGCGCCGTAGGTCACCTGGGATTCGCCCCAGAAGAGCGCCGGGCGATCCGCGTGACGATCGGCGGCGACAAGAAAAGCGGCGGCGAGATTGGACATGGGATGCGCGGCCGAGATAAACGCCGGATCCAGTCCGAGGTCAAGAAACGGGAACCATCATCGCCGCGATTCCCGCATCACTCCCCACCGCGACGCCGCTCCCCGCCCCCACCCCGTCGCGGCCGACGGTCGGAAGATTCCTCCACCGTTCCCGGGAGTTTACGAAGATGAAACGCGCCCAGATCAAACCAGGCGTCGCCGGCGGCGGCCCGGAGTTCGCAGGCCAGCTGGGTTTCAGCGAGCGCATCTCCGACGGAAAACTCCATCTCGATGGGCTGCCAGTCGGCGGTTCCAAGAATCGGCTTCTCAATGCGATTGCCCTGCACCTGCAGGCCCGCCCCCCCGCGGGTGTCGCCGGGATCCGGAGTCACATCGCGCAGTTTCACACGTCCCTCCAGCTTGTAGCGCCCCTTCTCCAGCCAGACACCGGTTTTCCAAACCCCGATGCTGCTGCCGTCCGGCATCGAAATTTGCGCCGCCTTGCCGGGCTCGGCGCTTTGCTCGGGGGAAAAGCGTGGGGCACCAAACGTCTCCTTCGACTTCCAGCCACTGAGGGACGCGATGCCGTTGGTGTCGAACGCGACCGGTTCGATGGGATGCGACAACTGGCGCGCCAGGCTTTCGCCGCGGGTGGCCATCGAGTTCCTGAAATCGGCAATGCGATCGAAGTATCCCTTCGCCTCCTCGGCCGGCAGTTGTGGACGGATTCGATTGGCAATCTGCTGCACCCGGTTGGTCCAGCGCGGCACCTCAAACACGGTTCGATTCAATTCCCGCAGACGATCCACGTAGGCCTGGCGTGTGGCGCGATTCTCCATGATCGCCTGGGCCACGCGCCCTTCCATGCGCGGCAGGATGCTGCCTTCCGGCTTCCAGAACATCTGATCCATGCCGTGCGGCATGAACACCATCTTCCCCGTCGACGGTTCGTGATACAGGCGCCAATTGTTGCGGTTCATGGGATAGCCATCCCAGTCCCACACGATCACCTCCATTGCCATGAGCGACAGAAACCGGTCCAGGTCCAGCACCTGACGGAGCTTCTCCATGCGCTTGGCCGGATCCGGCTCGTCCAGGGCGGCGACCAGTGCCTTGCGATCCGCCTGATCCGACTTCGGATCGCCCACATTCACCGACAGCGTTTCCCCCACGTCGCGAACGAAACCACCGTCGTACAATGTTCCGGACGAATCCTTGAAATGGCGGCCGAGGAAATCGCGATCCCAACCCTCGACGACCACGTATAGCCCGAGATCCTTGCCGTTCAGTTCGACGCGCGCCTGGCTCGCCCGGGGCGTCGGAACGCCGGCCGCCAGGAAGAGTTCGCGACAGAGTTGTTCGCTGACGTAGGTCGGGTCCTGCACCGAGTTGTTGAGACTCACCTTGCGCAACCCATGGAAGCGCTGTGCTTTCACGTGCTTGTCGAAACTCAGGGTGAAGGCTGGCTTGTCATTTACCGAACGGAAGCTGCCCGCAGCGCCCTTCAGGTGGATCTGCACGCCATTGTACACCTGATCCCCTTCACGCACCGTGCCCACCACGTTCTCGCGGGATCCCTGCTGCCCGAATCCACCCTGCACCTGCTCCAGCGCCGCCATCGCATTTGTCGAAAGCTCGATGCGGATCTTCAGCGGTTCATGGTCGGAGAAGAGCGCCTGATACTCCGCCTTGGACGCCTCCTTCTGCTTTTCCTTTTCCTTGGCCTGTACGGAACCAGAGAATGCCATCAGGCAAATCGCCGCGAGGCATCCGGCGAGCCGGCGGAGCAATGGTTTATTGAAAGTCATCGGAGCGTTCACGGGCTGGAGGTGGGACGGGCGGGAGATGGTTTTCACGGACGTCCTCCGGGCTTGGCGTCCGATTTCACGCGGTCGAGATTGAGAGGGGTCTTCATTCCGCCCTGTTCCCACTGCCCTTCAAGCAGCAGTCCCGTTCCGTTCAAGGTGCCCGTGTATTTGCCGTTAATGCCGGAGCAATCCACGGTCAGGACGGAATTGGTGAACGTCACGCCATTCGCCAGCAGCGGCCGTCCGCCCTGATCCAGCGACTTCAAGGTCGCGACGTACCCGGTCGATGCCCCTCGAACGCGTCCAAGAGTCACCACGAGTCGCAGTTTCTGGTCGCCGATGGACAGCGTCCCCTTCCAATCGCCCCTGAGATCGGTTGGCGTCGACGGATCCGGATCAAACGAGGTTCCCTCGGGAAACGGCGTCACCGGCTGCTTTTCGCGTTTGAAGGTAACCGCCACCGGCTTGGGCCCCTGCTTCCAAGTCCCGGAGAACTCCGTCGCCCCTTCGTTCAACCGGCCATCGATCTGGGCGCGAAACATGGACCAGCCCAGGTGGGTCACGCCATTCGTTTGCGTCAACTCACTGGACGGCACATCGGCGATGCCACGTTCAAAATCATCCAATGCCGCCTCGAAGTGTCCGTCCTTGAAGTGCCCAATCTTGAGTCCGATCAGGCTCGCGCCGCCCGATTCCTTCGGCACCAGCCCACGCCAGTAGCCACGGAGGTCGGGGGGCTCGCCCGGGCTGAGGACAAACGACGGCTTTTCCTCCGCCGCGTCCCCCTTGGGATCCTTGAGGAACTTAACAGGGGTCGGCCGGCCGCCGGGCCCCTCGCTGAACTGCCCGTCCATGCTGAGGCCGTCCGCCGACAGTTTGCCGACGAACGCGGTTCGAAAGGCGTCGAGTTCGACGCGCACGTCGGGCGCATGATACAGCACCGCCCCCACCGGCAGGTCCCGGGCGCCCTGGTCCGGAATGTCGATGGTGGCTCGAACCTGTTTGCCGTCCTCGGAGCGGACCAGCCGCAGCACCATTTTGAACTTCATGGAACCGAATTCGAGGGTCCCAATCCAGCGACCCACCAGGTCGAAGGTCGTCGGACGGGCCGTCGCCGGCGGTGTGGCTGCTTGAAGCAGGGAGAGAACTGGCGTCCCCCCTATCAGCAAGGCGGCGACAAATGGTTTCAAATTCATGCGGTGGAGAGGCGGGCGGAATCGGCGTCTTCGGATCAAAGCGTAACCGTCGAACCCGCGGGGACGTTCAAAAGTTGCAGACATTTTGAAAGGCGGCGAGCGGCAAGAAGGCTCGGGGGCCGCGCGGCGCCACCGTTCAATCCCCTCCCCTCGACCGCAGAGCTAGACCAAAAACTCAGAACCCCGTTGCGCTCCAAATTCGCGCCCTCCAAGAATCTCCCCCATGGATCGCGCCACCAGCATTCAAGCCATTCGGGAACGAACCCATCAGATCGGCGCCCTGGTCACCGGGCTGCATCCGCTGGTTCCCGGGCTTGCCGATGAACCCACGCAGGCTGAACTGCTGAAGGCCCTGTTTGGCCTGACCCGCGAGGTGGAATCGATCAAGAAACACCTGCTCCGCCTCGAGAAACGCGATGCGAGTCCGGAGCTCTAACCGATACGTGCCACCCGGCCCAGCGCCTCGGCGCTGAAGACCAGCGGATAGAGCCGCTCGAAATACCACAGCTGCGCGAAGTAGAGTCCGATGGGCGCCGGTGCTGGTGTCGATTCGGCCTCCCAGGCACGCAC
>CANGMO010000226.1 GCA_947454295.1 Verrucomicrobiota bacterium
AGTCCTGAAAGAAATCCGGGTCGCGGAACACCCGATCCCACCAGGTGTAGTTGAAGAAGTCGGTGCCGCCGTCGCTGGTGGTGGATCGCCACACCCGTGGATTGGAGTCGCGTCCATCGGTCGATCCCAGCGCCCGGTCGAAGTCCCAGAGCGGACCGAAGTGCAGCAGGCCATTGCGCTCTTTGTAGAAGTAGGCACTGAGTCGCAGCGCATCGACATTGAACGAAAGGACATTCAGCAGGTGATGATCGATCCACGAGGGCGTGTGGATGTAGGCGCGGAATCCGGTGGTGCGGTTGGTGAACCGCGCGTCGTCGTAGAGCGCGTTGCCGAAACTCGTCATGTAGTTGCGGATGTAGTTCATCTGCGCGGCCCTGGCCGGCAGCCGGAGATCGGCCTCCGCCGGCTCGACGAAGCCCATGGATTGATTTGCTGCGAACAGTCCGGAGTCACCGGGGTCCAGCCGGTCCACCTTCATCATGTAGCCGCCGGTCACCGACGGAAGCGTCAGGTTCTGCGGCTGCAGCGAGCCCGCATCGACCCGGTCCTTGCCGATTTCAATGCGCTCCTCGAGGACGTAGATGCCGGCATAGCTCGTCTGGGTCACCTGCCCGGTGCCCGAGCCGGCGAAGTAAACCTCCACAAAACGCGTCCGTGGCGAATAGCGGCCGATGTCGCGGCTGAGCTGGTGCATGAACGGATTGTGGATGAGCACCGGCTCGAACGAATTGGGGGCGTACATCACCCAGTCGCCATCCGGCGGGAGCCCGAGCGGTGACGCGGGCCGGTCATTGTCAAACTCGTCGCGGAACTCCACCCGGTAGCTGGCCTTGGCGATGCCCTCCGTGCTCGAGCCACGAACCGAGATGCCCGCGCGTGAGGTGAAAGTCGGGGGATTGGTCAGCGAGGTGAACCCGTTGGTGCCTGGTTCAAAGATCTGGAAGTGGGCAAACACCCGACTGTTGGCCGGGGGGCGGCCCTTGTTGAAGTCGTGGATCAGGAACACCGGGAGATCCGACCGGAACGACGCCACCTGCGCCGCGAGGGGAATGTAGGTCTCGCTGCGGACGGTTCCCGGGAGCAGCGGGGAGGCGAAGGCGCGGGCGCGTACCTGGACGGCCTGATTGGAAAAATGCAGCGTCTCAGAATAGACCGCGGACAACTCGGTGGGCAGGGACCCGTCGAGCGTGTAGCGGATGACGGTGTTCGGTGCGTTGGTGGACGGGGTCAGCGTCAGGTCCAGGCTGGCGGTGGAGTACGTGCCACTAGCGACCGAGAAGAGGACGTCCGGGGCAAATCCCTCCCCGGAAGTGCTGTTGGGCTGTCCTGGAGTCGGCACGACGAAGTAGCCGTGCCGATTCGGAGCGCCCTCCGCATGGCCGTACGACACGTCGGCCCGCTGCGGCGGATAGCCCGGCGAATACTGGAAGGCGATCGCCCCACCCGGGGATACGAGCGCGAGCCGCTCCCCGTCGCTGCCTAGCTTGAAGTTGGTGTGCAGGGCGGCGGTAATGTTCGTGCGGTTCTTACCCGACGCGTAGATGAGCAGTCGTCCCTTGCCGTTGATGGTCACCGCGGGGAACGGCCACACGGTCGTATTCCCGATCAGGGACCAGCCGTCGAGCGAGACGGTGTCGCTGGAACTGTTCGCCAGTTCAATCCAATCGGAGTGGTCTCCGTCATCGTCGCGCAGCCCGCGGGAGTTCACTGCCAGGAATTCGCTGATGGTGACACCTGGCGGCGGCGTGGTGGTGTCAACGGTGTAGGTCCAGCTCGCGCCCGCAAACGGCCGGGCGGCCGCCGACAGATCGGTGATCGCGGTCCCGGCGGGAATGGTTGCGGTGACTGGGCCCGAGGAGACGGCAGGGAACGAGAACACATACTGGTCCGGCGCCGCCTGGGAGAGTCCGGTGGCGGGGACGCCGTTGATCCGCAGGTCGGAGGCCTTGACTCCGCGAACCGGCTCGCTGAATAGAACCTCCACGCTGGTCAGCCGGGACAGGATGGCTCCGTCGACCGGCTGAAGCCGGGTAATCCGAGGGGGGGAGGAATCCACGGTGCCCGACAACGAGGCGTCGAGGACGATGTCGCTGCTGGACAGGCTGACGTTGAACACTTGAATCGCGAGGACATTGGCACCCAGCTTGAGAACCGATTCCGGAGCCCCCACGGGATAGTCCTGCAATTGGACCGGTTCGGTGGCGCTGACGCTGGCGAGGCTGTCGAACTTCGGGTCGCCAGCGGGGGCGGCGAAGCGGGCCACCTCGTGGCCGTTGATCCATGCAATAAATCCGTCGTCCACCTGCACGCGGAGCAGGAGCGCCTGGACGTCGGCGGGATCAGCCACATTGAAGGTCTTGCGCAGGAAAAGCGTGGTGTAGCGCCCCCCCATGTCACCGATCAGCGTGCCGGTCAGGGCTTCCCCGTAATACAAGGGCAGGGGGCCAGACTCCCAGCTGGTGCTGTTGAACTCCGGGGCCCGCCATAGCGTGGTGTCCGGGCTGGAGGCCTCCTGCGTGCCCCGGAAGAAACTCCAGGCACTTCCGGTGGGAATCCAGGTGATCTCCTCGGAGCGTCCTTGAAACAGCATGACGCGACTGAACAACAGCAGGAAAAGCAGACCGGTTCGCAGCGGAGACATGGCAGAAATCATGCAGGAATCGGGCCAATACGTCGACGACTCCGTGCCGGGGTGACCGGACTTGCCATCCCGGCGTTCCGTTCTAGCCTCGTCCTCACATGGACGCGCCTGAGTCTGAAAATGTCGCCCCTTCGGCCACCCCGCCACCGCCTCCTCCGCTTCCGCCGGTGATTCCGGCAACCATCGCCCCGCCCGCCTCCCCGTCGCCGCGTCCTCCCTCCCGTGGCTCCGCTTGGAAGTGGGTGGCACTGCTGCTGGCCCTGGGGCTCCTGGGCAGCCTCGCGATAAACCTGACGCTGGGCGCCCGGCGGCTCGGCGATCTGGCCACGCACAAGGAGCACGTCAAGCATGGTGCGTCGCAACTGCAGGAGGTGGTCCTTGAAGACGACGATTCCAAGAACAAGATTGCGGTCATCGAGGTCAGCGGCGTGATTTCGGAGGAAGCCGGCCGGTCCGGCGGCAGTCTGGTGGAATCGATTCGCGACCAGCTCGACCGCGCCGGCGAGGACGATCAGGTCAAGGCGGTCATCCTCAAGGTGGATTCACCCGGCGGCGAGGTGCTGGCCAGCGATGAGATCTACCGCGCGATCCACCGATTCCAGACCAACACCGATGTTCCGGTCATCGCCAGCATGGGGTCGATCGCCGCCTCCGGCGGATACTACATCAGCGCCCCCTGCCGCTGGATTGTGGCCAATGAACTGACCATCACCGGCAGCATCGGCGTGATCTTCCACACCTACAATTATCGCGCCTTGATGGACAAGGTAGGCGTGCGGCCCGGAGTGGTGAAGAGCGGCAAGCTCAAGGACATGCTGAGCCCCGACAAGCGCCCCGAGGACGAGCTGCCCGAGGAGCGGCAGATTCTGGCGGGGATGATTGATGAGAGCTTTGCCCGCTTTGTGCAGGTGATCGTGGACGGACGCGGCTGGGCGGCGAAGGAGAATGAGAAGGAGAAGATCACCGACGGCCGGATGCTCGCCCCAAACTGGCGGGACTTCGCGGATGGTCGGATTCTTTCCGGCAACCAGGCCCTCAAGCTTGGGCTGGTGGACGAGATTGGAAACTTCGACACGGCTGTGGATCGCGCCCTCGAACTGGCCGGGGTGGAGTCGGCCAAGATCGTCAGCTACGAGGCGACCCCGAGCTTCGCGAATCTGCTGCGCCTGATCGGCAAGTCCGACGCCCGCGCCATGCAGGTCAATGTGGGTGGAGTCGACCTTGTCCCCAAGCTGCCGCAGGGACGGTTGTATTTTATGTCTCCGTTGCACCTCCACTGAGTTGCCGTTGCACGGTGCGGCGATGAGTGGAATCGCGGCCGGTCCGCTCCAGTTGCCCGGTGCCTGTCGCTGGGCTACTGCTTTCTGGTCCGGTGCCGGCCCTCGTGAGTGCGGGCGCCCAACCGGATCCAACGAACGGCAATTTCTGGAAACTGGTTATGATGCTCGGATTCTTCTACGCCCCCTACTGGTGGATCGTGATTCCGCCGGCGCTGTTCGCGATGTGGGCGCAGTTCCGGTTGCGGTCAACCCACTCCGAATACTCCCAGGTGGGCACCCAGCATGGGCTGACGGGTGCCGAGGTGGCGCGCGAGATTCTGGATCGCAACGGTCTCAGCGGTGTCCCGATTCATGAGGTTCCCGGCGAGCTCACCGACCACTACGACCCGAGCAAGCGCGCGGTGTTTCTTTCCGAGTCCACCGCCTACAACACCAGCGTGGCGGCGGTCGGTGTGGCGGCGCACGAGGTGGGGCACGCCATCCAGCACAAGGAAGCCTATTCCATGCTGGGGCTGCGCATGGCGCTGGTTCCGGTCACCGGCATCGCCACGACGGTGTCCAATCTCCTGATCCTGCTCGGCTTTTTCATCAGCCAGCTGCGCGGTCTCTCCGGGTTCGGAAACACGCTGTTTCTGCTGGGCATCGGATTCTTCTCCATCTTCGCGCTGTTCCAGCTGATCACGCTGCCGGTGGAATACGACGCCAGCGCGCGTGCCAAGGCCCAGCTCCAGCGACTGGGGTTGGTGAACCCCTCCGAGCATGAAGGCGTGGACCGGGTTCTTTCGGCGGCGGCGCTCACCTATGTGGCTGCGATGGCGTCGGCAATGACGCAGCTGCTGCAACTCATTCTGGTCGCGCGCAGCCGGGACGACAATCGCTGACCGTTGGCGGTACGGTACGGTTTGAGGTGCACCCCGGCAGGATTCTGCCGGGGTGTTGCGTTTACCCGCCCCGAACCCGCTCCCAACCGCTTTGTGACTTCCCTCCCGAGGGGGAGCCTGATTTGCTGGACGCCGATCCATGAAACGCCCTCTCCTCTCCCTCGTGGCCGTTCTGGCGGCCGCTTCGCTTCAGGTGGTCTCCGCAGCGGAGGCTCCCGCCAACACCCTAACCGCCCAGGAAAAGAAGGAC
>CANGMO010000227.1 GCA_947454295.1 Verrucomicrobiota bacterium
ATGGAGGCAGCTTCCGGAACCACGGTGCACTGGGGCAAGGCCGAAGTGCAGGCAGGGCCGCTCAAACCGGGATCGGAGTGTACGTCGACAGGCGCATCCATCCCCAAAATCGCCCTTTCGCGGCACTTGCTTTTCCGAAACCCGCCCCGCATCGTCCGCGCGCATTTTTATGACGAACCCCGCGTACATCGCGGGGCCTTTTATCTCTATGAGTGAACCGCTGGATTTGAATCTCGATCTCGAAAAAGCTTTCCTGCCCGCGTGGGCTCAGAAGCCCGAAGACCCCAACCGGTATGCGAAGTACCAGGGCACCGAAGGCGAAGGCCGTGGCGATCGTCGCGGCCCCCGTCGTGACGGCCCCGGCGGCCCCGGTGGGCGCCCGTCCTTTGGTGGACGCCCCTCGTTCGGCAATCGCCCCCCCCGCCCCGGCGGTCCCGGAGGTCCGGGTGGTCCTGGAGGCCCCCGCGGTCCGCGCCCCGGCGGCCCCCGTCCGGGTGGCCCTGGAGGCCCTGGTGGATCCGGATTGAAATGGGATTCCGCAGCCGGCCCCGGCAATCGCGGTCCCCGCCGCGACGATCGCCGTCAGTTCGAGCCAGAACCGCTGCTCCCCATCGACGTCGAGCTGCGCCCCGAACCCGCGGGTGTGAACTCCCTCGGCCGGCAGATCAAGCTCAGTGGTCGTGCCTATCCGTTGCTTGAGGTGGCCTCCCTGGTCATCCAGAAGCCGGATCGCTACGAGATCACCTTCAAGGTCAAGAAGGGCCAGGACGGCAAGGCACAGCAGCCGCTCTTTGTGTGCTCGCTCGACGACAGCGCCTGGCTTTCCGAAGGCGATGCCGTCCGTCATGCGCTGAAGGCCCACTTCGACACCTTCTACCAGACCGACCGCCAGCCGTGCGATCCGCCGAAGGGCGTCTGGACGCTGGTGGCGCAGTTTGACGAGATCATCCTCGGCCCGCCGAACTACCACGGCTATCAGGAGAAGCTCCGCGAGATCCACGCGCAGCGCGCCCCACGCCTGCCCTTCGAGGTCTTCAAGAGCAAGGTCCGCTTCGTCAAGGAAGAGGCCGTCGTCAAGCAGTGGATCGAAGCCCAGAGTTCCAAGCTTGAGTACACCACACTCAACGTTCCCGAGCCTCGCAAGCTGGGGTCGGTGGCCGAGGTCGAGGCGCACTTCCGCGAGACCCATGCTCCGACGCTGGTGAAGTCCGTGGAATCCTGGCAGCTCCGCCGCGAGCAGACCGGCCCCCGGCTCCCAGAGCCGTTGCATCGCCTGCTCCGCGTGACCTTGGAGCGCGAGCGCAAGTTCCCGATCCGCACCATGACGGCCCTGAGCGCCGCCTTTGCCCAGGCCGGACTGCAGTTCTTCAAGCGCGACAAGACGGTCGTCCATGTGTCCATCGCCCGTCCGCACTACCTCGATATCGCGGCCAACGCGGTTTCGAATGGCGTGCGCCGGATCATCGAGTTCATCGACTCCACGCCGAATCCTTCCCGCAAGAAGTTGATTGAGGCGCTGGCTCCGTCCGCCCCTGCACCCGCTCCCGCTGCCCCGGTGGCTCCCGCTCCGGCGGCGACGCCCGCCGAGCAGGCGGTGGGTGCCGCGGCGGCCACCGAAGGCGCTCCGGCCGCCGCCCCGGCTCCGGCTCCGGTTGCTGAGGCGGCTCCCGAGACCCGCAGCAGCCCGGAACAGCAGGCGCTGCTGACGGACCTGCACTGGCTGATCCATCAGGGTCACGTGATCGAGTTCGCCAATGGCAAACTCGAGACCGCGAAGAAGCCGGTTGCCAAGCCCGAGCCCGCCCCTGCCGCCCCCAAGGCGGAGAAGGCTGACAAGGGTCCGAAGCCGGCGAAGGAGCCGCGCACCGGTGAATCCAAGATCGGTCTGCTCCCGCTGCCGGGACCGGATGCAAATCTGGTGGGCTGATTCAGCCACCCCCCTCTCAAACGCCGTGGCATTTCCCGCCACGGCGTTTTTTGTTTTTACACCGGCGTCCGATTGGCCAAACACCCTTTCGTCATGCAGGAAAGCCGCTAGAGTTGCCCCCAGCCATGACTCGCGCACTTCGCTTCGGTTGGATTCTCCTCCTGGTCGCCCTGATCGCCGGCTGTTCGCAAAAATCGTCGGACCCGAAGGCCGGCGGGAACGAGTCCGGAGCCATCACCAATTATTCGGTGAGGGGCGTTGTTCAGGCGGTGCACCCCGAAAAGCGCTCGGTTGTGATCAAACATGAGGCGATCCCGGGCTACATGCCGGCCATGACCATGCCGTTCGAGGTTCACAACACCAACGAACTCGTCGGACTCGAAAAGGGGGCGTCGGTGGAATTCCGCATGCGCGTCACCGAGAAGGAAGGGTGGATCGATCAGATTCGCCCCGCGGCGCAGGCGCCCGCTCCGGATGCAAAGCCAGCCCCTATCGATCCCACCAGCCAGGGCTCGACCAACCGGGACACGGCCATCCGCATGCTCCCCAATGTCCCCACGCTCAACCCCGGCGACGCGCTGCCCGACTACGCCTTCACCAACCATCTGGGTGCCCGCTTCAAACTGTCCGATCTTCGCGGGAGCGCGTATGCCTTTTCCTTCATCTTCACGCGCTGCCCGTTTCCCAACTTCTGTCCGCGCATCACCGATCACCTCACCCAGGTTCAACGGGAGCTGAAGGACGCCGCGAACGGCCCCAAGCGTTGGCGGCTGATCTCCATCACGCTGGATCCGGAATTCGACACCGAGGCCGTCCTCACCGCCTATGGAAACCGGGCCAAGGCGGATCCGGAGCGCTGGTGGATGGCGCGCTGCGACTACGACACCCTCGACCGGATCTCCGGCCATTTCGGCCAGTACTACGCGCAGGGAGCCTCCGTGGCCGGGCAGAATCACAACCTGCGCACCGTGGTCGTGGATCCCAGCGGCAAGGTCCATCAGGTCTTCATCGGCAATGAATGGACCGCCGCGGAGCTGACCCGATCCCTCACCGAGGCCGCAGCGAAACCCTGACGGGTGGCGGCCAGTGCCCGAGGCGGCGGGCTATTCGGTCGCGGAGCCGGCGGCGGCGATCTCCTCGCGGTCCGGGAGCACGAGGTAGACGATGCCACCGATCACGCTCCAGAGCAGATTAACCGTGTAGCCCAGCAGTGACAGCGACAACGCCGCCCCGGGTTTCACGCCGAGCGAGGGAATGGCCAGCAGCCACACAAACAAGTGTTCCCGCACGCCGAGGCCGGCGGGAGTGACCGGGAGGGCGGCTACGCAGACGACGGCGGGAATCACGTACCAGAGCGTCACCTGCCCCGGCAGCGAACGCCCCAGGACGGCAAAGTCAGGCAGTTCAATTCCAAGTCCGTGAGCCAGCGCCCCGAAGGCGGCCACCACGCAGACGTTGACCGCCAGGGACCACAGTGCCATGCGGGTCATGAATCCGGGGTGATGTCCAAACTGCCGGCAGGCGACAAGCGCCCGGCTGAAGGAGTCGCCCTTGGGCAGGCGGCGCACCATCCGGGGAACCCAGCCATCGTGCTGCAGCAGGTCGGAATAAAAGCCGACGGCAATCAGCGTTCCCGAAGCCAGCAGCATGCCCGTAAGCAGCAAGGCCACCGCAGCGTGACGCTCATAGCGCAGAATGAGGCCAAGATTGGGAAGCATGAGCACCGCGGCGAACATGAGCAGCGCCACCATGCCGAGGAGCCGGTCAGCAAATACCGTGAGGGCCGCCTCCGGTTTTTTCTCGGGAACGGACCGGGCCGCATACCAGGCCTTCACCACGTCACCGCCGGCCGTTCCGAGCAGGAAGGCGTTGAAGAACTGGGCGACCAGGGAAATGCGTAGAACAGCCGCCACGGACAGATCCAGGCCCTGCGCGCGCAACACCTGACGCCAGCGGAGACCGCCCACGAGGATCACCAGACCGCACGCGCCGAAGGACGCGGCGAGTTCCACCGGACGCACCCGATTGGACATTTCCCACAGAGCCCGGGGTCCGTCGGTCCATGCGCGCTGCCGCTGCTGCCAGCGGGAAAGCGATTGCCATTCCCCGGCCGGCAACGAGAGCTGGACCTCGTTGCAGAAGATGATGTGGAAAATGACCGCCAGCAGAAGTCCGCAGACCCCGAACCGCAGCCCCCCAATAATGCGCGACCGGCTCACAGGGACGGTCCCGTGGATGGCGGGCGGATCAATCCTCCCCCCACACCGACTTGATGTACGCGAAGCCGCGCGCCACATCGTCGGGAGGCACTCCTGGCGAGAGTTCCAGCACCTTGATGTGGTTCGAATTCACGAACGGCTTCAGGAGGTCATACTTCACCTCACCGCACCCCGGCGGGCAGTGATCGTGCATGCCTTCCTTGGAAATCTGCACATCATGCACATGGAGTCCGCCGAGCCGGGCGGCCATGTTCTCGAGCTGCATGCGGTGGTCAATGAAGCCGAGCTCCTGCTTGATCTGCGCATGGCCGCAGTCATGCCAGTAGCGGACGTTGTCGGGCAGTGCCGCCAGGAAGTACGGCAGATCGTGGTCGAAGGGAATCTCGGCCACGTCCTCGCGGTTTTCGATGCCCAGCAGGAGTCCACGCTCGGCGGCCACACCGGCCAGCGCGCCAATCATGTCGAGGGCGAGCCGCATGGCCTCCTCTTTCCGCTTCTCGCGTTTGGTCTCCACCTCCTCCACCAGCTTGCGGTACTTGGGCGATTCCTTCTCGCCCGCCAGCACCATGTCCTCGAGGCGGTCCTGGTAGTCCTTGATGTCGACCTGACCCGAGTGCAGGACGATCAATTTGGCCTTCATCCGCTCGGCCATCTCGATGGTCTTGAGCGAGTGCTTCCAGGCGTACTCGCGCTCGCGCCGTTCGGTGGCAGTGAACTTGAAGATGTTCGGCGCCGGGTAGTCGATGCCGATGGGCAGCGGGCAGAAATTGTGGAGGGTCGAAATCTTGATCTCGCCGGCCTCGACCGCCTCGATAATTCCCGGCACGAGGCTGATGCGAATGCCGTGACTCAACTCGGCGTATTCGAAGCCGAGGTCACGGATTTCGCGAAGCA
>CANGMO010000228.1 GCA_947454295.1 Verrucomicrobiota bacterium
CGCGAACCTGGTTGGCAGCCTCATCAAACATCGTCGCATCACGACCACCCTCGCGAAGGCCAAGGCCGCGCGTCCCGTGGCCGAGAAGCTCCTGACTCTCGGCAAGCAGGCCCAGGAAGCCCTCGCCGCCGCGTCCGCAGCCACCGACCCGAAGCAGAAGGCCGCCGCCACCGCGGTGAACGTTCACTTCCGTCGGCTCGCCGCCGCCAAGCTGCGTCAGCAGCCGCGCAGCTTCTTCCAGGGCACCAAGAAGTCCCCGGGCAAGGTGAAGCGCGAACTGTTCCGCGAGAACGAAGACGTCGTGCACATCCTCTTCGACAAGATCGCTCCGCTCTTCAAGAGCCGCAGCGGTGGCTACACCCGCATTCTCCGTCTCGGAGAGCGCCGTGGTGACGTCGCCCAGCTGGCCATCCTGGAATGGGTGGAAAACGGCGCCGACGAAACCGCTCCGGCGGCCGCGGCTCCCGAAGCGGCGAAGTAATCCGTTCCGGACCCAAATTCCTTCAAGGGCTCGCCGAATTCGGCGGGCCCTTTTTGCGTTTACAGCGGGAATTGCGCGGACCTGGGTCCTGAATCCTTGCCGTCGGAAGCGGCTGTGGGAGGATCCGGGTATGATACTGCGCAGCGACGAGTTCGTAGAGCTTCCCACCCCCACCGGTCCCATGCGGACCCATGTGTTTCGCCCGGTGGCGCCTGGGCGCTATCCAGGGATTGTCCTCTATTCGGAGATTTTCCAGGTTACCGCGCCCATCCGGCGCACCGCCGCGTTTCTCGCCGGCCATGGTTATGTAGTGGCGGTTCCGGAGATCTGGCACGAGTTCGAGCCCGCCGGTGCGATCCTGGCATATGATCAGGCGGGTGCCGATCGAGGGAATGCGCTGAAACTGGAAAAGGAGATCCGGGGCATCGATGGTGACGCCCGGGCTACGGTGGATTTCCTCAAGCAGCATCCCGCGTGTACCGGCAAGATTGGCGTGCTCGGGATCTGCGTGGGCGGACACCTGTCGTTTCGCAACGCCGCGACGTGTCCGGAGGTCCGGGCCGCCGCCTGTTTCTACGCGACGGACATCCACAAAGGCGCGTTGGGCAAGGGGGGCGATGATACGATTTCACGCGCTGCTGCGGTGCGCGGGGAGCTGTTGATGATCTGGGGACGCCAGGATCCTCATGTGCCGCGCGACGGGCGCCGGCGCATCTACGAGGTCCTCGCGGATTCCGGAGTGGAATTCACCTGGCATGAATTCAATGGGCAGCACGCGTTCCTTCGCGATGAGGGACATCGATACGATCCGGCGCTGGCCCTGCAGTGCCAGCAGCTGGTTCTCGAGCTGTTCCATCGACGGCTGGGTGACGGGGCGGAAGGCCGGGAGACCTCGGGGCCTGCGGCGGAATCCCGGCACTGATCGGCTTCTTTTCAAGCCTCGATGCACTCCCTGTTTGCGTCGATGCCGCGAGGCAGTACGGTCGGTTGAGAATCAACCCCACAGAGCAGTACCGGGATACAATGGCCTTCCGTCTTACCTCCATCCTGATGGTCCTCGCCTGGATTTCGGTCCGGGCGCTGGCTGCAGGCCCCGATTTCCAGCGGCAGATTCGACCCATCCTGTCGGACAAATGCTTTGCCTGCCACGGCCCGGACGAATCGCGTCGCAAGGCGGGCCTGCGTCTCGATCTCCCTGGCGAGCCGTTCAAGGTGCTGAAATCCGGTCACCACGCGATTGTTCCGGGGAGACCCGCAGAGTCGGAGCTGGTCCGCCGCCTGGACGCAACGGATGACGATGAGGTCATGCCGCCGCCCAAGTTCGACCGGCATCTGTCGTCGACCGAGAAGGAGCTGCTGCGGCAGTGGATCGCGGCGGGGGCGGAGTTTTCAGATCATTGGGCGTTTCAGCCGCCGATTGAACCTGGGCTGCCCGAGACGCGGACCAGGGGCTGGGCACGAAATCCGGTGGATCGCTTTGTCCTTAAAAAGCTCGAAGAGCGAGATCTCGTCCCGGAACCGGAAGCAGAACGCACTACGCTGGCCCGCCGAGCCGCTTTGGATCTGACTGGCCTTCCTCCCACTCCCGAGGAAGTGGATCAGTTTCTGGCCGACCGTTCCCCGGGCTCCTATGAGCGGCTGGTGGACCGGTTGCTGGAGTCTCCGGCCTACGGCGAACGCATGGCTCAGTGGTGGCTGGACTTGGCCCGCTACGCCGACACCAACGGCTATCACATCGACACCCATCGTGATCTGTGGCTGTGGCGCGAGTGGGTGATTCGCGCCTTCAACCGGAATGTTCCGTTCGATCGGTTCACGGTCGAACAGCTCGCTGGCGATCTCCTTCCGGGCGCCACTCCCGAACAGAAGGTCGCATCGGGTTTTAACCGGAACACCATGGTGAATTTCGAGGGTGGTGCCGATCCGGACGAGTACCAGACCAAGTACGTCGTGGATCGGGTCAACACGACCGGACTCACCTGGTTGGGGCTAACGGTGGGGTGCGCCGAATGTCACGACCACAAATACGATCCCATCTCCACGCGCGAGTTCTACCAGCTCTTTGCCTTCTTCAATTCCATCACCGAGCGCGGATTGGACGGAAGCAATGCCAATCCGGTTCCAGTCATGAAGGTGCCGAGTGCGGACCAGCAAGAGTCGATGGAACGTCATCGTGTCGAAATGAAACGCCTTGAGGCCGAGCTGGCGGCACGGCTGGAGATGCCGACGGATGCGGAGGCGGCGGCGTTTACGACGTGGTTGGACGGGCTTCGCGGGGGGCTGAGTGACTCGTGGACCCCGATGACGGCTGTTCAGGCCAAGTCCGCCGGCGGCTCAACGCTCACTTCGCAGGCGGACGGATCGATCGTGGTTTCCGGCGCCAACCCGGACACGGACCGGTACGAGATCATCGCAACGCTGGGGGATCGAACCTTCTCCGGCCTGCGAATTGAGGCGTTGCCGGATGCGTCGCTCACGCAGGGAGCGTTTGCACGCAGCGACAACGGGAACTTTGTGATGACCGGCGTGGAGGCGACGGTGGAGCCCCTGAATGCGGGACATGAATTGGACCCGAAACAGGTCACTGCCGGCAACTGGTGGTCGATCGGACCATTCACCGCCCGGGATGCGAAGGATGCCTTTGACCGTGACTTCCTGGAGGTATCCTCCATCGCGCCCGGAAAGGGGGCGGCAGAGCAGGGAGGCAAGACTTGGGGCGAGCATCCGGATTGGAAGGACGGCGTGCAGATCGATCTGACCGGCGACAATGCCGCCACCTACGTCAGTCGGGTGCTGACCTCGCCCAAGGCGGGTTGGATCCGGGTGGGTGTTGGCAGCGACGATGGTATTCGCATCTGGCTCAACGGCCGGGAACGCCTTTCGCGCAACGTGGCGCGGGCGGCGGCGGCGCGTCAGGACTATGCCTTTCTGCCGTTGAAGGCGGGCGAGAACCGACTGGTGATGAAGATCAGCAACGGCGGTGGTGGCTATGCGTTTTTCTTCGAGCGGATGCCCGAGCCGGTCACGTCGTTGCCGGTTTCTTTTGCCGCTGCCTTTGCCGACTTCGCCCAGTCCGGCTTCCCGGCGTCGAATCTCATCGACACGGACCCGAAGTCCGGCTGGGCCGGCGAGGGGCAGAATCCCGCCCACCGGAAGCCGCATCAGGCGATTCTCGTGGCCGGGGATGTGGGTGGATTTGAGTCCGGATCGCGCCTCCGTGTGACCCTGCGATTCGAGTCGGGCTTCGCCAAACACCAGCTCGGACGCTTCCGTGTGGCGACCTCGTCGCGCCGGGAATTGGCGGCGGTTGCCGAACTGCCGGATGCAGTGAGATCCGCCCTGTTTGCCGGTGCCGGCGAGGCCTCCGGCGACGCGCAAAAGCGTTTGAAGCGCCATTTCCTGGAGCAACGATCAGAGGCGGTGCGGGATCTTGGAAAGCGATTGAATGGCTCGAAAGACGCGCTCGCCAAGCTCGAGTCGCAGGTGCCCGAGACGATGATCATGGCCGAAATGGAGAAGCCTCGCGACACCTTCCAGTTGATGCGCGGTAACTGGCAGTCGAAGGGCGACAAGGTCCTGCCCGGCACTCCGGCGTTCCTCCCGCCGCTCCGGAAGGCGAATCCGAATCGGGCGTCCCGACTGGATCTCGCCCAATGGCTGGTGGATCCCGCGAATCCACTGCCGGCCCGTGTGACCGTGAATCGACTGTGGCAGATGGTCTTTGGCACGGGGCTGGTTAAGACCGCGAATGATTTTGGCAATCAGGGCGACCTCCCGTCCCACCCCGAATTGCTCGACTGGCTGGGCTATGAATTCAGCCACGGTCTCGCCACGCCGGGCGGGGGGCGTGGAGCGCCATGGGACGTGAAGGCTGTGATGCGATTGCTGGTGACCTCGGCGAGCTACCGCCAGAGCAGTGCAGTGACTGCGGCAAAGCTGGAGGCGGACCCTTACAATCGCCTGATTTCCCGCGGCCCGCGGTTTCGTTTGGATGCGGAGTTCGTGCGTGACCAGGCGCTGGCGGTTTCCGGTCTGCTGGATCGCCGGCTGGGTGGATCCAGTGTACGGCCGTATCAGCCTCCAGGGCTCTGGGAGGCAATCGGATTCGGCAATGGGTTCAGCTCGCAGAGTTACACGCAGGATCATGGAGCGGATCTCTACCGGCGCGGCATCTACGTGTACTGGAAGCGATCGCTCCCACATCCGTCGATGACCACCTTTGATGCGCCGAATCGCGAGGTTTGCACGGTAAGCCGCCCGCGGACCAGCACGCCGCTGCAGGCGCTCGTGCTGATGAATGATCCGCAGTATGTCGAGGCGGCGCGGGCCCTTGCTCAACGGGTTTTGAAGGAAGGGAAGGGGGACCTCCAGGCGCGTCTGGGCTATGCGTTCCGGCTGGTGGTGGGACGGTCTCCCACGAAGGCTGAACAGACGCTTTTGTCACGGGTTTATCAGCAGCAGTTGACCCGATTCACCGCGGACCGGCAGGCGGCCGAAAAGCTGATTTCCGTGGGTGAGGGACAGCGTCCGCAGGGGATTGAGCCCGGAGTTCTGGCCG
>CANGMO010000229.1 GCA_947454295.1 Verrucomicrobiota bacterium
GCCGCCGCCGCATCCACTGCAGCCTTCGCGTCGGCCGCCCCGCCCTGCGCGTATTCGGCCACGATGTCCCGCCGGTCCGCCGGATTCACCGTCCAAAAGGTCTGCCCGGAGGCTGCAGGGATGGACTGACCGTTGATGAGGAGATCGTAGTGCTTCATGGGCGGAGAATAGGCGGCAGACTCGGCGGAGAAACGCCAATTCTTGGACGCGAAGATCCCACGCACACAGTCCTTGCCGGCGAAACGGCCGGACCGACACAGTATCGGCGGAATGATGTTCCTCGCCCAAGCTCAGGCTCCGAGCCCGTGGATGATCCTCCCGTTCGCCGCTCTGCTCGCCCTCATCGCTGTCGGCCCGCTGTTTTTCGCGGCGTGGTGGAACCGATTCTATCCGGTCGTGGCCTTCGGACTGGGCGCCGTGGTGCTCGCCTACTACAGCGTCGGCCTCGGCGCCTACCCCACGATCGGCCACACCGCCCATGAGTATCTCAGTTTCATCTGCCTGATCGCATCCCTGTTCGTTGTCAGCGGCGGGATTCACATCGTGGTCCGTGGCGAAACCACCCCAACCTTCAATGTTGGCTTCCTGCTCCTGGGAGCGCTCCTGGCCAACGTCCTCGGCACCACCGGCGCCTCCATGTTGCTGATCCGCCCGTGGATTCGGATGAACAAGTACCGTCTCACCGGACATCACATCGTCTTCTTCATCTTCATTGTCTCGAACGTCGGCGGCTGCCTGACCCCGATCGGTGATCCTCCGCTCTTCCTGGGCTATTTGAAGGGCGTTCCGTTTTGGTGGGTGGCCGAGCACTGCTGGCCGATCTGGGCGGTGGGCGTCGGTATGCTTCTCGGCATGTTCTTCGTGGTGGATACCCTCAACTTCCGAAAGGCCCCACGAGCCGTCCGCGCCGAGCACGTCGACGAGCCGGATTGGTTTCGCGTCGATGGACTCGGCAACGTGGTGTTCCTCGCCGTGATCCTCGGGGCCATCCTCCTTGCGGAACGCCCGCCGTTTCTCCGCGAAGCGATCCTGATTGCCGCGGCCGCCGGGTCCTACTTCACCACCCGGCGCCAAATCCATGAGTCGAATCACTTCGACTTCCATCCGGTGAAGGAAGTGGCCGTGCTGTTCGTGGGCATTTTCGCCACCATGATGCCAGCCCTCGACTGGCTCTCGCTCAAGGCAGGCGCCCTCGGGTCGCCGTCGCCGGCCTTTTTCTATTGGGGGTGCGGACTCCTCAGCAGCGTGCTCGACAACGCCCCGACGTACCTCGGTTTCCTGAGCGCCATTTTCGGCGCCTATGTCGACGCTGATGTCGTCCAGCAGGTCCAGCATCTCATCCAGACCGGCGGGACCGATGCGGCCACCTTTGTCCACGGCGCCCACGCCGACCAGGTGCGGCAGACCTTCGCCGCGCTGCAAAAATACCACGCCGCCGCCGTCGCCAGTCAGCGGGTCGGCGTGGAGGAAATCGAAATGGCCTTCCTGCTCGGAAACGCCTCCTTCAACAACTTCCTGCTCGCGATATCAGCTGGTGCCGTCTTCTTCGGCGCCAACACCTACATCGGCAACGGCCCCAATTTCATGGTGAAGGCCATCGCCGACCACCAGGGCGCCCACACCCCCTCGTTCCTCGGGTACATCTTCCGGTACACCCTGCCCATCATGGTCCCCATGCTGATCGTCGTCTGGCTGCTCTTCTTCCGCTGACCCCGGTCGCCCCGGAAAAACCTCTCAATCCCCGTTTGCCAATTCTACGCAGACGTATCACTTTGCGGTCCGATCCGCGGACGGAATGAGGTCCGCGAACGGCCAACTCCTGAATTTATGTCCGACCCCACCACTGTTCCGCATCTGCCGGCCCTGCGAATGGGACGCAGCTATGAATCGCTGGAGAAGATCGAGGTTCGCGATCATCGAACCGGCGAACTGAAGGCCGTGGTGTCGACGGTGAACGGCGGCATCGTGAAGCGCGACCTCGCCAAAATCGGGGCGGCGCGGGCGGCGCTGAAGCGATTCACGGTGGCGGAATTGATCGCCCTGTCGGCCAAGGCGGGCGACCTGTTTCTCAACGGCACCCTTCCGTTGGGAGATCGCGGACACACCCAGTCCCCGGAGGACTACGTGGCCACGCTAAGCCGCACCTCGGGCCTGCCGCATGTCATGGTCCGACGCAACATGGCCAAGTTGCACTACGCCATGACGCATCTCGGCGAGGTGTTGAACGGCCTCTCGCGCGGTCTCGATCTCTCGATTCTCGACCGCGGCTTCGGCGAGCAGTTCGGCACCAAGTTGAGTTTCTACCCGACCGCCTCGGCCCTGGGATTGGTCATGCCGAGCAATTCGCCGGCGGTGAATTCGCTGTGGATACCTGCCATCGCGCTCAAGACGCCGGTGGTGATCAAGCCCGGCAAGGAGGAGCCCTGGACCCCCTACCGTTTGATCCAGGCCTTCATCACCGCGGGCGTTCCGGCCGAAGCCTTCGGATTCTACGCCACCGACCACGACGGCGCGGCGACCATCCTGAACTCCTGTGGACGTGCGCTGATCTTCGGCGACAAGTCGACCACGCAGCAATACGCCCACAATCCGGCCATCCAGATCCACGGGCCGGGCTGGAGCAAGTTCGTGCTCGGCGAGGACTGCGTGGACCAGTGGCGCGATTACATCGACGTCATGGCCGGCGCCATCAGCGACAACGGTGGACGCTCCTGCATCAACGCCTCCGCCATCGTGGTGCCACGTCATGGGGCCGAGATCGCCGACGCCCTCGCGCAGAAGCTGGGCCCCATTCTCCCGACTCCGCCGGAGGACGACAACGCGCGCCTGTCCGGATTCGCCAATCCCAAGATGGCCGACTTCATCGAAGGCCAGATCGAGGAGGGGCTCAAGACGCCCGGCGCCACCGACGTGACGGCCAAGTATCGCAACGGCTCCCGCAAGGCGGTGCTCGACGGCGGCACGTACATGCGCCCCACCATCGTCCAGTGCGATTCCTTCGCGCATCCGCTGGCAAATCGCGAATTCCTCTGCCCCTACGCCAGCGTGGTGACCTGCCCGCAATCCGAGGTGTTGAAGCAGATCGGCTACACCCTGGCCTGCACGGCGATCACCCGTGATCCGGCGTTCATCGAGCAGATTGAGGCGTATCCCCACATCGAGCGTCTCAACATCGGCCCGGTGAGCACCATGAAGATCTCGTGGGATCAGCCGCACGAGGGCAACATGTTCGAATTCCTCTGGCAGCGCCGATCCATCGAACGCGCCTGGTAAGACACCAAATTGCCGCGTCAAAGGACTGTCGGCGCAACGAAAACGGCGGACCCGAAGGTCCGCCGTTTTGCGTTTTGGGAATTCCGACCGATCCGGGGCGCGCCGAGGCGTGCGGCGGGATCAGGTTCCCAGCTTCTTCTTGGCGTCGTCGGAGACGGTTACCGTGGTCGATCCGACATTCTTGAATTCATAGGTGGTGGTGCGGGTGATGTCGCGCTCCTCATTCTGCATGGTCACAGTGGCGGACACCTTTACCTGCACTTTGGCGAGCTTGCCTTCCTTGAGCCAGACCTTGAGCGAGCCCTTGGCATTCTTGGGTTCGGGAGCCTGACCTCCGCGGCCACCGCGCGCCGCCGCTTCCTTGGCGCCTTCGTCGGTGAGGTCCCCGGCGATGACCCCATTGGCTTCCTTCAGCTCCTTGGTCTTGTCGGCGAGCTTCGCCAGATCATCGGCGGGAAGCTTGGTGCGCAGAAGCATGCCGCCACGGCCACCGCGGCCACCGCCACCACCGCCGCCATTCTGCGCAGCGGCACGAACTTCCTCAGCGGTCTGCCAGCCGTCATCCGTCTTCAGGACGCCTTTGTCACCCTTGAGCACCGCGGTGGTCGTGGTGCCGTCGCGCTCGGATTCAATGACGGCGAATCCCCCCTTTTCCGCCTTGCCGGTGATGGTGGGGGGCGTGAATTGAACCCCCTCGATTTCGGTGGTGGCGACCCAGGTGTAATTAGCTGCCTCCGAGAGGCTTTTGGCGGCTGCTTTTACCTCGTCCTTGGCGTCAGCAAGGACTGCGGTCCACGCCAGGGAGAGAGCCACGGTGGTGGTAAGGAATCGTTTCATGGGATGGGAATGAGAGGACGGACTGCTGTGGTTGTGTGTTCGGGGAACAGGGAGGGAGACTGAATTCCCCGCCCCCGGGTTACAACCGCGCCCGCGGCCTCCAGTTTCAACCCACCCGAAAACTAATCCGCTGCACGGTCGCCTTGCCCGCGGCGAGCTGGAGCCGCTCGAGGATCTCGTGGCGTCGGTAGCGGACGATCTCCGACAGCCAGGTGTTGCTATCGACGGTCACGAACAGGGTTCCCCGCGCCAGTCCGACCGGACGGGCGTGAGCGGCGATGGTGGGGTCGATGACCCGCGACCAGACCGACTGGATCTGGGATTCCGCCAGCTTTTGCTCCAGTCGCATGGAGGACAGCACCTGGGGCAGGACGTCTCCGATGGACCGGCTGGCGCGCTTGGCCGCCACCTCGGCCGACGCCTGCTGATGCCCCCTCCAGGCAGCCAGCACGCCGGCGCGCGCTTGTTGGGCGGCCCGGGCTTTGGCGGCGGGAGTTTTGGGGAGCATGACCGGAAGGCAGGCTGGCCCCCTGCCCCGGGAGGGTCAAGAAGGCGGCGCGTCCGGCGAAACCTTGCCGCTTCCCCGGGATCCCCAGTTTAGGCCGGAAGTTTTTGGTTTCGCCCCCGGGGATCGTTTGCCATTGTGAACCCATCATGCGTTGGTTCCGTTGTGCTCTCGCGTTTGCCGCCGTTACTTGCCTGGCCGGTGCGGCCCTTGCGGCCGAGTTCCGCCTGGTGACGGGCGATGTCTACAAGGGCGAGTTGTCGGCCGCCGACAAGGACGGCCTGGTGGTGCGCCTCGATAGTGGCGACTACTCCCCGCGCATCGACTGGGCAAAGCTCTCCGACGAGACGCTCCGCGACCTCGCCGACAACGCCAAGGCCAAGCGATTCGTCGAACCGTTCATCGAGCCGCCCGCCGAGAC
>CANGMO010000230.1 GCA_947454295.1 Verrucomicrobiota bacterium
AATAGCCGTGAGGCATCAGGGCCGACTCACCCGACAGCAAATCGGCAAAGGTTCCACGCTCATTGATCGCGTAGTCGAAGACCACCGGCTCCATGGCGAACGGCAGCGCGTGCTGCAGCTCCCGCTTGGTGGCCGACATGATCTCCTGCAATCGCGCCTGGGCCTCCTGCTTGCGGTGCGGGGCAAAGATGAATCCCATGCCGCCACCGCTCATGCCACCGAGCATCCAGAAGCCCCAGAAATCCTCACCGAACGCCGCCGCCGAACGCTCGATGAGCAGCTCGGTGTAACGGGTCGACGCCCAGGGAATGATGGTTTGGATGGGTTCGCGGAAATTCCGGGTGGTCGCCGCAGCCAGCGCGCGGATGTCGCCGCGGCGCAGCGCGGAAATCACTTCGTCCAACACGGTCAGCGCATCCTGACGCCCCCGCCATTCGCGTTCGGAACGCAGGAGATACTTCTCGGTCACCATCTCCAGGATGGGGCCGACATTCTGCGCCATGCCGCCATGCACCACCACCAGGGAATCCTGCAGGGCCTGTCGCGCAGAATCAGGAATGGTCTCGCGATCGAACACTTCATGCACCGGCATCAAGCGTCCGCGGGAAATGCCGGATTCGGGATCCCCGGCCTCGGCCGCGATTCCGGTGATCAACTTGATGCCAGGCCACACACCGCCCGAATCCTGCCAGCCGCCGCCCGAACCACCGAGCCACTCACCCAGCAGCGCCCGCGCCAGCACCAGACGCCGCTCCGATTCGGCCAGTTCGCCTGTGAGCGAGGCCGCCTGACCCGTGGCGCGCATGCACACGCTGATCAGCGATCCGAGGAGATTGGTGCTCACCGCCAGACGCGATCCCTTGGGGATGTCGTTCACGCTGGAGACGATCTCGAGACCCCGCCCCGGCCCGACGATCTGCGCGAGCAACTCCGCGAGCGAATGACCGGAGCCCTCAATCCCGGGAGGAACAATGCCGGAGGCGATCACGGCCGCCTTCAACAATCCGAGGTAATCGCGGGCAAAATCAAACACGTCACCCAGCGCCGTCAGATCCGCGGTGGCTCCCAGATCCACCGAGGTCAGCCGAAGCACCGGCTCGTCAATCACGCGCAGCCAGGCACTCACCGGCGGACGCGGAGCCGTGTCGCGTCCGTGCACTCCGAGATCCACCGAGACATTCAGCACCCGGGCGCCCTCGGGATAATCCATGCCGAGGAAGAAAATGTCCGACCACGCCGAGTGCGTGAGATCCATGCGGACCGGCGTCTGCTCCCGGAGAATGGGAAAGGCGCCATCTGCGGAACGCTGGAGCAGCTCGGGTCGCAGCCGCAGCGGCTGATCGCCGGGATGCCCCATGCGAAACATCCACTGGTTGCCACGCACCGTCCGCACACTGCGTCGCACCTGATCGGCCAGGGTCTGGAAGCCCAACCGGTGGTAGGCCGCAGCCAGCGACGACGAGATGCCATCACTCGGCCCGGCCGACTGCTGCAAGGCCAGGAAGGTATCGATGGCCTCCTCAAAGCGGCGGTTGAGCAGCTGCTCATAACCGCGGAAGGGAATGAGCGCGCTGGAATCCGCGCCGGAGCCGGGGCCGGAGGTCGAGGCCGCGAGTGCAGTTGGAAGGTGAAATCGGTGGATGGCCGCCAGAAAGAAGAGCGCGCGCACCCGCTCATACAGATTCTCCGCGCCCCGCCGGAAGCCATCGAGCTCCCCGGCCGCAGCGAGCAGCTCAGCGACGGTGGCGCCGCGGCAGCAGCCATCGAGCGACCGGTTGCGGACCGCGGGATCCGCGGACGTGATGAGACCGACGAGGGATTCCATGGCGGGTGCGGGAGGCAGCGGGGCGAATCAGGACTTCCGCGTGGCGAGCAGCTCGACCAGGCCCGACAGGACCTCGTCGCGATCGGCACCGCTCAGGGCGAGCGCCAGCTGCGCGGTGAGCAAGCCAAACCGGGCACCGATGTCATATCGACGGCCCTGGAGTTCGGCTGCCAGGTAACGCTCCTTGCGGGCCAGGGCCGCCAAGGCGGCGGACAGGTGCATGGACCCGCCGGGCTTGGAAGCCTGCATCGACGCCAGCAACTCCATGACGCTGGGCGTCAGCACGTGCATGCCGAAGAAGCACAGATAGTGGCCCGCGCGAAGCCCGGGAACGATGAGTCGCTGTTCCGCCACCGTGGGCGTGGGCTTTTCCAGCACCTCGGAAACCTCGTAGAGCCCGTCCACCCCGGCGACGCGACGTCCCCCGATGGCCCCGTAGTAGGGAAGTTTGCTCTCGTGGGTCGCCTGCACTGCGGAGACCGCCGCGTCCTGGGACGACGCCATTTCGACCAACTGACGGGCGCACCCCTTTGCCAGGGCACTGACGTAAAGGTGATCCCCCACCAGCAACAGAAACGGGTTGGAGGCAGTAAACTCACGGGCACACACCACCGCGTGCCCGTAGCCCAGGGCCTCCTTCTGCTCAATGAAGGTCAACCTTCCGGCATGTCCCCCGGCAGCAGCGGCAAACGCGGGTTGATCGCCAGGATGCACCACCACGCCAATCTCCTCGATGCCTGCGGACAGGGCCTCCTCGACGATGATCGACAGCGCGGTCTTGGACACGCCGTCGCGATCCACAAGCGCCTGCAGGGGCAGGGTTCGCTGATTGTTCCCCGCCGCGGTGATCACTGCCTTCTTGATGTTCATGAACCTGGGTCAGGAGGGTGCCATTCAGCCCGTGGTTTGCACAGCCGGGAGTTGCGTTCCAAGGGTGCGCCGGCCGGTCAGACTGGATGGATGCCGCGGCGGGACAACTCTTCGAGCGTCCAGCGATACTCGCTCACCAGCATGTCGACGACGCTCGCCTGCTTGAGATCCCGCGGGAGCACTTCCCAGGTATAGGTCTCCATCTCCAGGTGCGAACACAGCGCCGGTTGCCGCTTCACCACGTCGAGCACTCCGCGCAGATGATCCGCAGTCGTGCCAAATTGCGCGGTCTCCGGCGTGTGGAGGGGAATGTGAAAATGAATGCGCCACTCACGGTCCAGCGCCGGTCCGTCCTCCACCGGTGTCACCAGCGCTTCATCCAGATCGGCATAGCGGATCAGATCCCCGGTCGACCGCCGCTCGATCACCTGATGGAAGTACACCTGGTCCACGAACGCCGCCAACGCCTGGCGGATCTCCGGTGTGGGATGCACCCGCAGCGCATTGCTCAGGTGCAGCTTGCTGATCTTGATGCCGCGACGCTGCAGCCGGCCCAGCGCCTCATCGGGCGCCTCATACTGCAATGCGAAGTGGCAGGTATCGTAGTTGACTCCCAGATGCTCACGCAACCGCAGGTCCCCGGGACGCATGGCCTCAAGCCGGTCGAACAGCTCCAGAAACTCGGCTGTGTTCTCCACCGTTCCGAACGGCTCGGGTTCGAGTCCCAGATGGAATTTTTTCCCGGTGCGGCGGGTAAGAACCTCCATGTGCTCGACACAACGCCACAGGTGTTCCATCGCCGTTCGCAGTCCACGCTCGCCCAGACGAAACGCCTTGAAGCTGACCGGCACCGTGCTCACCGACGCCTCGACGTCCTCCGGCGCCAGGGCGGCAAGGAGATCAAAGAGTCGGTTTGTGTAGGCGAGACGATCGGCGGAGCTCCAATCGGGTTGCGACACGTTTTCCTTCACCCGCGTGCCGTGAAAGCTGCCGTAGGGAAATCCATTGATGGTGAAAACGTAGCAGCGATGCCGTACCAGCCACTGGCGAAAGGCCGCCAAGGTTGCGGGTTCGGAGAGCTGGCGCGACGCCGTGTCGCTGAGACGAAGCCCGATGGCGTAGGGACGCTCCGGGGACACCTTCTGACGCACCGCCAGCGTGTATTTCTCCAGACTGGCAAGCGTCTCGGGCCAGTCGCCGCCGCGATGGACATTGGTGCAATACGCCAGATGCAGGCCGTGGTTGAGCTTCACGGCCGGAGGCTATCGCGGGCCGGGCCCAGGAGGAAGCGCCGTGCATAGGCCCGCCAATTGCAGCGAACCCCCTAATTGGCTTGTCTTGTGCCGGACATGTTCGTTCTCGGTGGCGTGCAGGGTAAAATCAGATCCCCACCCACTCCAAACTCTCCCCTCCACCACTGCAAATGCTTCTCTCACGACGCCTGTCTTGGCCGCGATCGCAGTAGCCGCCGTGTTCACCGGTACCAATGCAAGGGCGCAGGGTGTCATTTCGGTGGATACGGATTCGGCAACGCAGTTCTCCGGCACTTTTTCGGCCACCGGCTACGGTTCCACCTCGAGCAATCCGAGCGTATTTCCCGGGCTGCCAAACGGATCAATCCTCTACCTGGAACGGGCGCCGGTCTTCAACGTCCTTCAGCCCCTTCAGGCTGGAACACCTCAGAATCCGTTTTACCACGTTGGAGGAGACGCGGGACCAACCTCCCTTTCTGGGTCGTACTCCAACGGCGGTGCGTCTCAGGACCGGACGGTCACCTGGTCTTTCACCAGCCTGCAGGACACAACTCCAGGGGCCTTCGGGGGTACATTCACCGGAAGCTTTTCCTTTTCCATTGCTGCCGTGCCCGAGCCGGCGGAAACGGCGCTCGCCATCGGCACGGGTCTGGGATTCTTCGCGCTCGCGAGGCGCAGTCGCCGGAACGCTTCCCCTCGGAATCGTTGAAACATCGCGCTCGCCGGAGTTCGTCGCGAAGGCCCGAGATCACTCAGACACCGCGTCGAAGCGGAATCTCAAGCCCTTCATCAACGGCACGCCGCATCTGAGCAAACCACCATGCGGCTCGTTCGTGGGAACACGGACGCGCCGCCACACGGCGACGTGCGGGAACCGACGGCGCGGGCATCTCCAAATCCAGCTGCAGCCCGCATTCAGCACGGGTTGATCGCCTGCCAGCCATTCCCTGCCGAACCCGCCGCTCGGCGGAGCCCTCGTTCGCGGGCATGCGTTCCGCCCCGCTGTCCGAGTCCGAAAACCATGTCGTGCTCATGCCCCCACGGTGTCACAGGGGGTCGGACACGCGCTGTCCGAGCCAACGGA
>CANGMO010000231.1 GCA_947454295.1 Verrucomicrobiota bacterium
CGCTCAACGGATTTGCCAGCGGTCAGGCGGTCAGCGATCCACTCCTTCTGGCGGCCCTTCAGTTTCTCGCCGCCTATGATTCCACCCCGATGGCCGGAGTTTCCGAGGTGGTCTCGGTGGACGTGGGCACGCCGGGAGTGCTTGGCGTCCTGAGCAACTACGGCGCGCGCGTCACGCTGGCTCCCGATGAATTCGAACGCCAGATGGCCGAGTGGCGGGCTGTGCATGACCGGGCGGCCTCGTTGAACCGGCTCATCGGAACCCTCGATTTGAGCGTGCGCGCGAATCCGCCGCTGAAGTGGCTGGAGGCATCCGCCCCGGCCCCTGACACCCTTCCCAAGACTGTTCGTCCCAAACGCAAACCGCTTCGTCGCCATGTTTGATCCCGGCCAAGTCATCGTCGGTCTCGAGATCGGCACCCACAAAATCTGCGTCGCCGTGGGCGAGGCAGGGCCCAAGGGGGAGCTCACCATCCTGGGCATCGGCCAGTGCACCTCCCGAGGCGTGCGCAAGGGCGAGATCACCGACACCCAGAAGGCCGCCGAGGATATTCGCACCGCACTCGCCGAGGCCGAGCAGCAGGCCAACGTGGAGATCCAGGAGGTCTATCTCGGGATCACCGGGAACCACATTACCTGCGAGGACAGCAAGGGGGTGCATCCGATCGCGTCCTACGACCGCACCATCACCGCCGAGGACATGGCGGATGCCGTGGGCAACGCCAAGCAGTTCAACTGCGCGGCCGGCAATGAGGTGATCGACAGCGTCCGGCAGGACTATTGCGTGGATGACATGACCGGCGTGGAGAATCCCATTGGACTGGTCGGCAGTGTGCTGACGGCCAGCGTTCACGTCATTCGTGGACGCACGGCCCGCATTGAGACGGCCCGTCGCGTGGTGCAGTCGATGCAGGTGTCGGTGGCCAAGCCGGTGTTCAACGGGCTGGCATCCGCGCTGGCGGTGCTGACCCCGGAGCAGAAGCGCCAGGGGGTGCTGCTCATCGACCTCGGGGCCGGTGCAACCGAGTACGCCTTCTTCTATGGCGGCATGCTCCGCCATTCCGGGGTGCTTCCCGTGGGTGGGGATCACGTTTCCAATGATCTTGCCTGTGGCCTGCGGATTTCGATCGATCAGGCCGAGCAGTTGAAGCGGGAGATCGGCTCCGCGGTGTACGATGCCGCCGCTGTTCGGGGCCAGTATTACGAGGTGCCCGGCGAGACCGGCCTTGAGCCGCGTCAGATCAGCCTGGAGAATTTCCAGCGCATCATGTCGATGCGGCTCGAGGAAACGCTGGAGTTGATCTCGCGGGATCTCGCCCGCGCCGAGACGTTCGGCCTGGCACAGGCCGGCGTGGTGCTCTGCGGCGGTGGCGCCCGGACCCGCGATATCGAAAAGCTTGTCTATCGCATCTTCAGCATGGACGTGGTCAAGGCGCACACACATGCGGTTTCGGGCCCGGCCGATGTGCTTGCGAACCCTGAATTTGCCACGGCCATCGGACTCGTCCGCTATGGCGCGATGCGGCTTCAAACCCGCGCCCGGTCGCGATTCGGCATCCGTGCCACCCTGCAGAGCCTCTTTGGCCGCTGAACTCCAGCCTCTCTCGAACTCATGAATCCCGACGCCTCCTCTCCGTTCGCTGACGGCGCGCCATCGAATTCTCCCACGGAAGCCCAAACGCAGGGTCCCGCGGCGGGATTCCTGGTCATTGGAGTCGGTCATTCGGGAGGCGCCATCGCCGAGCGCATAGCCGCTTCCGGAATGAGCGGTGCCGAGGTGGTCGCGGTGGACACCGATCTCACCTCGCTTCGCCTTCTGGGTGGGGTGAAATCCGTCGCCTTCGGGGCCAAGTCCGCCCGCGGCGGCGGTTGCGGCAACGATCTCGCGATGGGCGCCACGGCTGCCTATGAGGACGAAGGGGTGTGGAAGCAGCGTTTCGCCGGAGTCCGGCTGGTGTGTGTGATCACCGGCGTCGGCGGTGGTGTGGGCGGCGGTGCCGGACCGGTGATCGCCCGCCTGGCTCGCGAAGCCGGCGCACTGGTGCTCGGGATTGCGGTGCTCCCATTCGATTACGAGGGCAGCCTGCGTCGCTCCAATGCCGCGACCGGCCTGGATGCGCTGCGGTCCGGCGCGGATGCCGTCATCTGCGTGCCCAATCAGGGCGTCGCGGCGATGCTCGACGACAAGACGCCGCTGATCGAAATGTTCACCGCGGCCAATGATCTCGTCGCCCAGAGCGTGGTCAGCATCTGGAGGCTGCTGCACCGGCCTGCGCTGAATCCGGTCAGCTTCGCCGATTTGGAACGCCTGCTCCGCGGTCGTCATGCGGCCAGCGTTTTCGCCGCGGTGGAGGTGCGGGGTGCCACGCGGGCGCGCGAGGCGCTGGAGCGGCTTCAAAAGCATCCATTTCTCCAGGCTGGCCACATGCTGGTCGAAGCCGACGCCGCACTGGTGGCGGTTGCCGGTGGAAATGACCTGCGCTTTGACGAGGTGCAGGGCATCCAGAACCAGTTTCAGCGGCTGTGCGAGCATGCGCAGCTGATGACCGGGGCCGCAGTGGATCCGGAGCTGGAAGGTCGGCTGGTGGTGACCGTCATCGCCACCCGCGGTGGCACTGTGTCCCTGCCGGCGACTGCACCCACTGCGGCCGCTTCCGCGTCCACGGGAGCCAGTGCAACGGCTGCTGCGGCCGCGACGGTGAGTGCGGAACCCGTTTCGGACCGGTTGGCGTTTGAGGAAGGCGGAGAGCCGGAATCCATTGCTACCGGGACTGGAACCCGCATTGGGCCGATGTTTGTACCGCCCGCACCGAATTTCAACGAGGGGCAGAAGCGCGAGCTCGCCCAGCGGCAGATCAAGAATTCGATGCGCCGGAAGAAGGCGATCCAGACGCTCTTCAAATTCGACGTGGTGTCGGTGAGCCGGTTCGCACAGACCGAACCGGTGAAGCGCAACGGTGAGAATCTGGATGAACCCACCTACGCGCGTCGGGGCATTGCCTTGAACTGAAATTCGCCGCGGATCGTCATCGGGTGCGTGCGTGCGTGCGGGCGGGCGGGTGAAGGCCACTTTCATGAAACTCAGAATCCTATTCCTGGTGGTGCTGGCGTCGGCCAGCTTCCACGTCGAGGCCGCATTCCGGGCCGGCATTGCGGTTCGTGTTCTCACGCCGGATCCGCTCCTGCCGGTCAGCGGTGGGGTGGGGGCATCAAATCCGGTTCGCGAGAAGAAGGGCGAGATCACCGTGCGCGCCCTGGTGCTGGAGCAGGACGCCACCCGGGTCGTATTTGTCAGCACCGACTTTCTTGGATTTCCCGGAGTGCTCGGCGACCGGATTCGTCAGCGCGTTCCCGGGATTCCCGCGGACAACATCCTCATCGGCGCCACGCACACGCACAGCGCCCCGGATGCCTATTGTTTTCCGGACGGCAAGGGCGGAACCGGCGGGGATTTAAAATTCCTGGACCATGTCGTCGCGGAAGCCGCCGCGGCGATCCAGGAGGCGGCGGCGGGTCTCAAGCCGGCGGGTTTGAAAACCGCCACCGGCGAGGCGGCATCACGCATCGCCTACAATTACTACGCGCCCCAGCTCTACGATCCGCGCGTCAACGTGTTCCAGGCCGTCGCCGCTGACGGCACCGTGATGGCCACGCTGGTGAACTACGCCGTGCATCCCGAGGTGTTGGGTTCGGACGCGGGCATCTGTTCGCCTGATTTGATCGGACCGCTGTATGACCGTCTTGCCGAGCTGGGTGGCGGCACGGGGATCGTCATGAATTCCGCGCAGGGAGGCATGGTCACCGCCGACAATCGCCTTCCCAATGGTGGCGAGGCTCGCGACTGGAAGGAATGCCAGCGCATCGGTCGGCTGCTGGCCGAGGAGTCCGTGCGGGTGATCAAGGACGCGCCAGTCCAGAGCAATCCTTCGCTGCGGGTGGCGGTGCGAAAGGTGCAGTTCCCTGTCGAATCACCTCTGCTGTTGGCCGTGATGCGCGGCTCGCCCCTGGGTTATGCCACGGGGACGGACGGCACGGTGACCACGCGCATGAATTTGGTGAACCTTGGGACGGCGCAGATTCTCACGATTCCCGGCGAGGCCCTGCCGAATATTGGCTTCTATCTCAAGCGCAAGATGCGCGGGAAACAGAACTGCCTGTTCGGCCTGACCAACGATGCCTTCGGCTACATTCTCACCGAGGTCGACTGGCAGAGCTTCAAGCGCTACGAGTACGTCAGTCGCACCTGCCTGGGTGAAAAGACCGGCGAGATCCTGATCGCCGAGGCGCTGAAGCTCATCGCGGATAATCCCGCGGCCGAATAACGGCCCGACTGTAACTCAGTGGGCCGGCCTGGGCTTCAGTTCGTCCCAGGACCGAATACCTATCACCGGCAGCGCAAACCGGAATGCGGCATCCGCGCCGGGACCATCCGCGACGCGAAAGACCTCGTAGATCCGCTTTTTGCGATCCGGGGTGGCGATGGTTCCCGGCTGGTGGGTCCACAACCCAAGGGCGAGCCCTCCTTCCTGCGCGTGATCCACATGGCGGTGCAGAATGAAGGCGTCGATGCCGTCGAGATGCTCCACCTGTTTCCACGCGTAGCAATATGCAGCGGCCTGAATGGTTTCGCCGTCGGCCCCGGCCGGCGTGTCAAAGCCCTGTTCGCTGAGGATCACATGACGCCGCACGCCGCGGAATCGGAGCGCCGGCTGATCGAGAAACCGAACGAGTTGGTCGATGTTTTTGAAGGTGATTCGCGGTGTCGTGCGGAAATCCGGGAGAGCGCTGCGATCCTTCCAGGTGCGGGGATTCCGGAGATCCTCAGGATACGGGTGGAACGCGATGTTCCAATCAAAGTCCCCGCCCACACGGGCGCCCCGCGCGAAGGCTTCCAGAAAAGGCCGGGCCGGGAACGTCTGCGTGGCGTCGCCGCCGGGATAGTGAATGTTCCAGTGGTGTTCGAGGGAGAGAAACACGCGGGCGTTTTGCGATCCGGAGCGCACCGCGGCGTGGATCAGTCGGACG
>CANGMO010000232.1 GCA_947454295.1 Verrucomicrobiota bacterium
CCAGCAAGCGGTCCGGCATGCACCCGGACTTTGGCCCCGAGCATCCGGAAATGAAGCGACTGGATTCCCTAACCGAGGCGCTGAATCAACAAATGCGCGAGCAGCAGGCCGCAACCATCGAGCGAATTGACGATTTGATTTCGCAGAAGGTCCAAGAGATGCATTCGCTCCGCAAGCGTGTCGATCAACTGGAGAGCCGGGCGGCTGAGATGGAAAAGGCGGCCAGCCAAATTGATCCCTCGACTGGCACCCCATATTCCGAGCAACCGGGCGCGAGCACACCCACTCCCGGCGCCAGTTCCGTCAACGAAGGTGGTCGAGATCCCGGGGCTGCGAAGCGGGGCTCGCTCGGCTCAACCCCGCTGTCCGAAGCCGATCTTCGATCCCAAATTGATTCCCTCAGTGCGGAGCTCGAGGTGCTCCAAAAACTGCCGGATGCGGCGGATCGGGGGCGGTTTCTGGTGTCACGTCATCAAGAACTCACTACGGACGCCTTTCGCGGAGAAGTAGGGTCATGGTCCACCATTCCGAAAAATTCCAGGACCAATGAAAGCTGGCTGCATTTCGAATCGCTGGTCAAAAGCCTCATCCGCCCCTTCGAGGATCGACTCCAGTTTGCCCGGATGGAGTTGGAGGCGCTGCAGAAGCAAAGAGAGGATCGTGAGCCGATTATGGTGCCCTTCTACGGTGCGATGAATGGATCTGTCTCATTCAGACCAAGCCAACACACCACCCTGTCCGATGCCGTACTTCAGCTGGGGCATTTCGAAAATGCAGATCTGCGAAAAGTTAAGCTGCATCGACGTGGCGCAACCGGCGGCCAGGACCTCTTGATGGTAGATGTCGAAAAAATCCTAAAAACCGGTGACCGGAAGGGAGACATTGAACTCCGCAACGGCGACCGAATTGAAGTGAAGGAGAAGGGCCTGTTTTGAAGCCGTAGCCGCCGAGGGAACGAGGCGGACTTCGCCCCCAAAGTCGGTCCCGCTCGCTCGGAGTCCCGTCTTCAGACGGTCCGCGTTCGCCACCCCACGCCGCCTGAAGGCGGGACTCCAAACGGGCTGCCACGCGCAGGCATGGCTCTGAGCCGAGGTGTGGATTCCAAGGGTGTAGACCGTGACGTGGCAAACCAAAGAGGTACCGGCCTACCTGGCGTCGTGGATGCGCAATTCGATGTGGCCATGGGTAGCTGCCGAGGGAACGAGGCGGACTTCGCCGCCACACGCGGGGCCGCACCAATGGAGCTGAGGGGGCAGTTCTAACAACGGGGGATCCGCCTCCTCCCGTCGGTGGCTACGACGGCTCTTCTCTTCAACCCTTCCCCCCCACCGCCCCAAGCGGCGGCTCACCTCTGCCCCGGTCCCTTGGTAAACGCCTTCACGTTCTTGATCTGCGCGAGCTTGGCGTACTCCATCACCTTCACCACCAGGCGCCACTCGGCACCACCATCCGCGCGCACCACGAGATGCATATTGGCATCGGAAGACGCCGCCACCTTCAGCTCGGTTTGCAGCGCGTCGGCGGTCACCGGACGGTTGCCGACGTAATAGTTCGGCGCCTCCTTGGCCACCGTGACGATCATTGGGGGCTTCTCGTTCGACGCTCCGGGCTTCGGGGCCTCGGCGGTTTCCGGCAGGGTGAGCTTCACCGAGGGCTGGTTCTTGAAGGTCGTCGAGACCAGCAGGAACACCAGCATCACGATGAGCACATCGATCAGCGAAATGATGATGATCGCCGGCGCAGTTTTCCGGCGTCGGGGATAGAACTTCATGGATTCGGCCCCTCCGAATCCTCGGGCTTGCCCAGGTACAGCCGGCGCAGCAGCGCATCACAGGTCCCCTCCAATTCCACCGCCAGCGACTCCACCTTCTTGTTGAAATAGCTCCACGCCACCAGCGACGGGATCGCCACCATGAGGCCGGCGAGGGTTTTGTTCAGCGCAGCGGCAATGCCCTTGGCGAGCAGCGTGTTGTCGCCCGACACCGCTTTGCCGAAGTCGCCGAACAGCGGGATGATGCCGTACAGCGTGCCGACCAGGCCCAGCAACGGCGCGATGCCGACGATGATTTCGAGGACCACCAGGCCGCGCTCCATGCGGGCCACTTCCTGTCGCGCGCGCACTTCGAGCGCGCCGGCGTTTTCCGCCTTGGGCCACCCGAGATGATCCACCACCGCGCCCACCAGCCGTCCCAGCGGGGAGTCGGAGGTGCGGGCCAGGATGCGCAGTTCGGAGGGGGCGCGATCGGTGATCGCATCCGTCAGCACTGCGGGCAGCACACGGGCACGCCGCAGCGCCCAGGCGCGATCGAGGATGAAGGTTAGGGAGACCACGGAGAGGGCCACCAGCAGCCACATGAAGGGGCCGGCATCGCGAATGGATTCAAGCATCGGTCAATTGAAGTAGTTGAAGGTGAAGGTCACGGTGATCGGGTCGGCCCCGATTTCATGCAAAAGTTGGGACGGCCAGCGGCCATACGGCGCGGGCTGCTCGATGGCCAGCTCGCACCAGGTGGATTGGATTTCACCGACGGTCGAGGAACGCGTGTGAATGTCGCTCACCGTGCCATCGGGATGCAGGCGGAAGGTCACGACCACCTTGCCGGTGCGCTCGAGGGCGAAGCGCTGTTCATCGAGCAGGTAATACCAGCGCGCCTGCACGGCGGCGGTCAGGCGGCTGGAATACTCGCCGAATTGCGAGGCCTTCACGTCGAACGACGCCTCCGCATTGACCCGCGGCACACCGCCTTCCTGCTTCATGCGCTCCCCGACCACGATCCCCTTCTCCGCCCGGGCCTGGGCGAGGCTCTTGTATTTCTTGGGGGCGGGCATCTTGGCCTCACGGGCTTCCTGTTCCTGATCCTGCGCCACCTGGGCCTGGGGAACGGGTTTGGCCTGGGCGAGTTCGCCGGCCGGCTTGCCGCCCTTGGGCTGCGGCTTGACCTCCTGTTGTTCCTGCTGCTCCTGCTTCACCTCGGGGGCGCTGGGCTGGGGCTTTTGGACCGGTCGGGTGGTGTCGAAGGTCTTCCGCGTGTCCTCACGGCGGCCGTCGATCTTGGGCACGGGCCGGGCGGTGGGCTGCTTGGGAGGATTGGGATTCGCCGCAAGGGTGTTGGCGGTCGAGGTGAAAACCGACTGCTTCGGTGGCTCCGCCACGGCCAGGGCCGGATCCACTTCAATGAATTGGAGCGGAATCTCGATATCCTGCTCCTTCGGGGCCTCGGCGCGCTTCGGATCGGGCTTGGGCAGGCGCTGCTGGACCGCCTCGGCGACCGGCCGGATCCATTCGGGGATCCACCCGCGGCGCAGCAGCTCAGGAAGCAGTAAACTGAGGAAAAACACCTGCAAATGCAGCAGAATGGAGCACAGCAAGGCGACCACCAGAGGTGATCGCCAGCACTCGCGCCATTGCAATTGAGGCGTTCTAGGCCAGGCCCGCGTCATCGACGTCCGTTCAAACTGCCGCACCGGTAACGCCGGAGCAAGGTCGTCCCCCGGGAACCTAGACTCCCGCGCCCCTCGGGCCGTTACAGCCGAAGCGAGGAGCCAGACGCCGCGGACCGCCGGCTGTTCAAAAGGATTCCGCCGCTTTCTTGACGCTGTTTTCGGCAAACCCCACCTTTGCCCCCACATTTCGGTTCATTCCGTCGTTTCCTCCAGTCCACGCATAGACATGAGCACGCCGCACAGCCTTTTCGGCACCCTCCAATCCTTCGATCTCGGCAATGGCCGCAAGGGCCAGTTTTACTCGCTTCCCGCGCTGGAAGCGGCCGGCATCGGCCCCATTTCCCGCCTCCCGGTATCGATTCGCCTGGTGCTGGAGTCCGTCCTCCGCAATTGCGACGGCCTCAAGGTGCAGGAAAAGAACGTCCGCGAGCTCGCCAACTGGAAGCCCAACGAAGACCGCACCGCGGAAATCCCCTTCGTGGTCGCCCGCATCGTGCTCCAGGACTTCACCGGCGTTCCCTTGCTGGTGGACCTCGCCGCCATGCGCTCCGCCGTGGCCAAGCTGGGCAAGAATCCCAAGATCATTGAGCCCCTGGTGCCCGTGGACCTCGTGGTCGACCACTCCGTCCAGGTCGATTTCGCCGGTTCGGCCGACGCGCTGGACCGCAACCTGGAGCTCGAATTCTCCCGCAATCGCGAGCGCTACCAGTTCCTGAAGTGGGGCATGCAGGCCTTCGACACCTTCAAGGTCGTCCCGCCGGGCATCGGCATCGTCCATCAGGTGAATCTCGAGTACCTCGCCCAGGGCGTGCTGGAACAGGGCGGCGTGTATTATCCCGACACGCTGGTGGGCACCGATTCCCACACCACCATGATCAACGGCATCGGCATCGTGGGCTGGGGCGTCGGCGGCATCGAGGCTGAGGCCGGCATGCTCGGTCAGCCGGTGTATTTCCTGACTCCCGACGTCGTCGGCGTGCACCTCACCGGTGCCCTGCGCGAGGGCGTCACCGCCACCGACCTCGCCCTGACCGTCACGCAGCTGCTGCGCAAAACCAAGGTGGTCGGCAAGTTCGTGGAATTCTTCGGCCCCGGCGCCGCCGCGCTGCCGGTCGTCGACCGCGCCACCATCGCCAACATGGCTCCGGAATACGGCGCCACCATGGGCTTCTTCCCCATCGACGAGGAATCCATCGCCTACCTCCGCGCCACCGGCCGCCCCGAGGCGGTCTGCCAGCGCTACGAGAATTACTACAAGGCGCAGGGCCTGTGGGGCATCCCGCAGACCGGCCAGATCGATTACTCGCAGGTCGTCGAACTCGACATCTCGACCGTCCGTCCGAGCGTGGCCGGCCCGAAGCGTCCGCAGGACCGCATCGAACTCGGCAGCCTCCGCCGCGAGTTCTTCAACGCCGTGCAGCGTCCGGTGACCGAAAACGGCTTCGGCAAGAGCCGCCAGGTCTTCGGCAAGTCGTTCCCCGTCCAGACCACCGCGGGCAAGAAGGCCGGCGTCGGCACCGGATCGGTCCTGATCGCCGCCATCACCAGCTGCACCAACACCTCCAATCCC
>CANGMO010000233.1 GCA_947454295.1 Verrucomicrobiota bacterium
ATTTCAAACCGATCGATATACACGATCACTTCATCGTGCCCGTCGCGAATGTGCGCGACGCGTTCCCAGTGATTCAATGCCATGTCCCGATCGAGGGTTTCCATCGATTCCAATTCACCTCCATCCGCCTGATTTCGGGAACCGGTCCAGACGCTGACCTGGGCCTCGCACAGTGCCCCGAAGGCAAGTTTGGCTTCTGGCGGAGCCGGCGTGGCGCGGAGTAGCAATCGCCCCAGAAGCAGGGGCAACCGGCCGACGCGGGCATCAACCTGGGTCTCGGTGCGCTCCGCCGCCTTGCCGTCGCCGCGGTCGAAGTGTTCCCGGAGCCTCGTTATCCCGCTGGCGACCTGCGTGCCACGATGCGCATCGAGCCAGAGCACTGCGGCCGTGGCGAAGGGGAGCATTAATCCAATGAGGATGACGCCCACCAGGAAACGCTTGGCAAAGGTCCACGCCGACGAGGGGGGATTGACGGAACCAGGCGTGTCCCCGGCCGTCGTTGGTTTCGGGTGCGGGGCGGGGGACGTGGGGCTCATGGGGCAGGGGGGCGGCGGGGGATCGAAGCAGCAGTTCAGTCCAAATCCGATGGCTGAACTGCCGTTTCTACCGGTTCAGGGCTTCTTGGCAGACTTCGACTCATCCTGCTTCTTGGCAGGCATCGGCAAATGCTTCAGCGGTTCGATCCCAAACTTCTCACCGAGGGTGGCGAGCTTCTCCGGTCGGATGTCACCGGAAATATGCACCACCACGGCCTGGTGGTTGCCTTCGAGCACGGTGACCACGAGCCCCTGAACGGCTTCACTGCCCTGAGTGCGGAGATGCACGGCCACTTCCTGATTCGTCTCGGCGACTGACACCACGCGTTCCCATCCGGAGGCATCGAGGGATTTCCGCAGCGCCTGGACGTGTTCCGTGTTGGTGTTGCGATTGGAGTCGTCGAGGCCAATCACGTGCACGCGAATGCTGTGGATGCCATTCAGCAATTCGGAGACCTCGGGCTGATCCTTGGCGGCAATGCGGGCGGCCATTCCGAGGAGGTTGTCGCGCAGGTTGACCTCGACGAATTCGCCGCCCTTCTTGGGAGGCATCCAAGTGCCGAGATCGACCGCCGCAGTGGTGGTCGGGGTGGAATCGGCGATGACAGGAATGGCGATCCAAACCGCCAGAGCGGCCGCGAGTGCGGGCGTTGAGCGGTGCAGGAATCGGGTGAGCTTGGAGTTCATGGTGAAGGCGAAGTTTGTTTGAAGTAATCCGGAACCATCCGGTGGCTTCAACACACGGCACCCGCCGCGCGGGTTTCAGGAAAGTTTTTGCCGCGCCATCCCGCGAGCCGGCGGGGCACAAAAAAACGGCGGCCGTGGGGCCGCCGTTTTGAGGGGGGGATTGGTTGGGAGTGATGCGGCCGTGCCGCCCAAATCACTTGCCAGCGGGCTCGATGGCCAGCAGCTCGACGTCGAAGATGAGCGCGCTGTTCGGTCCGATCTTCGGTCCGGGGCTCTGCTCACCGTAGGCGATGTTGGCCGGCAGGAAGATCTGCCACTTGTCGCCTTCCTTCATCATCTGGAGCGCCTCGGTCCAGCCCTTGATGACGCCATTGACCGGGAAGCTGATCGGCTCGCCGCGCTGCACGGAGCTGTCGAAGACAGTGCCGTCGATCAGCGTGCCGTGATAGTGAACCTTCACGGTATCGGTGGCCTTCGGGGTGCGGCCGGTGCCGGACTTGTTCACCTTGTACTGCAGACCGGTGGCGGTGGTCTTGATGCCTTCCTTCTTGGCGTTGGCTTCGAGGAAGGCCTGCCCCTTCTTGAGGTTCTCGTCACCGGCCGCCTTCTGGCGCGATTCCATCTTGGCCATCAACTCGCCCTGGAAGGCGGTCAGCACCTGCTTCATTTCCTCGGGAGTGAGGCTGAGCTTGTCGGCGAAGGCATCGGCGATGCCCGTCGCGACGGCCTTGGCGTTCAGGTCGAGATCCTGACGCTTCATGTTGATCCCGATGTCGGCACCGATCGCGTAGCTGGCGCGGACCTTCGGATCCTTGAGATCGAGCTTGTCCTGGGCGAGGGCGATGGAGGCGGGGGCCATGAGCAGAGTGAGGGCGAGGGTGCGGAGTCGAGGTGAGGTCATGTGACGGGTTGGTAAGGCCCCGGTTGCCTCCCGGCGTTTGAAGGCGCGGAAAAGCGGTCCCGGGATGGGAGAGGGGTTAGTGGGCCGCCTTCTTTCGGGAGAACACGTGCGTGGCGTGGCCGAAGAAGACCTCGGCGGATTCCATGAGGGTTTCCGAAAGCGTCGGGTGAGGATGCACGATCGCCGCGAGATCCTCGGCAGTTGCTCCCATTTCGACGGCAATGGCGCCTTCGCCGATGAGTTCGCCGGCTCCGTGGCCGACAATGCCTACACCCAGAATCCGATGGGTCTCGGGCTCGAGAATCAGCTTGGTGAGGCCGTCGGTCCGGTCGTAGGTGAGCGCACGTCCCGAAGCACCCCACGGGAACTTCGCCACTTCAAACGCGATGTTCTTCTGGCGGGCTTCCGATTCCGTGAGACCAACCCACGCGACCTCGGGATCGGTGAAGACCACCGCGGGAATCGCGTAGTCGCGGTTCACCGCCGAGCCCTCGCCGGCGATGTTTTCCACCGCGATGCGGGCTTCCTTGCTCGCCTTGTGGGCGAGGAGAATGCCGCCGGCGATGTCGCCGATGGCGTAAATGTTCGGATCGGTGGAGGCCATGCGCTCGTCCACCTTGATGAACCCGCGCTCGTCCTTCTGGACCTTGGTGTTCTCCAAGCCCATGTCCTGGCCGTTCGGCGTGCGGCCGACGGAAACCAGGACGCGATCGTAAAGCTCCTCCAGCTTCTGGCCGTTGAACTCGGAGGTGACCTTGATCTGCTTTCCAACCGTCTTCATCTCGAGAACCTTCGATTTGAGACGGACTTCCTTGAACGCCTTCTTGGCGTACGCGGCCACCGGACGGGCGAGATCGGGATCCGCACCGGCGAGGATGGCCTCCATCGCTTCGATGACCGTGACCTTCGAGCCCATGGAGGCGTAGACCGTGCCGAGCTCCATGCCGATGTAGCCGCCACCGATCACCAGCAGGTTTTCGGGAATGTCGGGGATTTCGAGCGCCTCGGTGGAGGTCATGACCCGGGGATTGCCGAGGTCAAAGGCCTTGGGCATCGCGGGCCGGGAGCCCACGGCCACAATCGCCTTTTCAAATTTCACGAACTTCTGCCCTTCCGCGGTTTCCACGCGCAGGGTGGAGGAGTCCTCGAAGTGGCCGCGGCCGTAGATCACCGTGACGCCGCGCATCTTGGCGAGGCTGGAGATGCCCTGGGCCAGCTTCTCAAGAATGCCGTCCTTCCAAGCGCGCAGCTGGGTGAGGTCGATCACCGGCTCGGAAAAGCGGATGCCACGGTGGGCGGATTCCCGCGCCGAGACGATGGCGTGGCTGGCGTTGAGCAGCGCCTTCGAGGGGATGCACCCGCGGTTCATGCACACGCCGCCAAGGCGCGTGTCACGTTCCACCAGGATGACTTTGCGTCCGAGGTCGGCTGCGTAGAAGGCGGCCGCATAGCCGCCGGGCCCGCCGCCCACCACCACGATGTCTGTCGAAATCGATTCCATGGAGCGATTGGGATGGGCTGCGATTACAGCTTCACGTCGGTTTCAGGGAACTCCTGGAGGGCCTTGACCAGGTCCACCGTGAAGCGCGCGGCGCTGCCGCCGTCGATGATGCGGTGATCGTAGCTCACCGTGATGGGCATCATCGGGCGTGCCTCGATCTTGCCCTCAGCGGTGACCACCGGCTTGAGGGCGGTCTTGCCGATTCCAAGGATCGCCGATTCCGGCTTGTTGATGATCGGTGTGAAGTGACCACCACCGATGGCTCCCTGGTTGGAAATGGTGAAGGTGCCGCCCTTCATGTCGTCAGCGCCCACCTTGCGGTCGCGCGCCTTCTCGGCGATGGCGGTGAGTTCCTGGGCAATCTGGAGCAGCGACTTCTTGTCGGCATCCTTGAGCACCGGAACCAGCAGGCCGGCGTCGGTGTCGACCGCGATCCCGATGTGGTAGTACTGCTTCAGGACCAGGGTCTGGGCGACTTCATTGACGCTGGCATTGAAGCGCGGGTGGCGCTTCAGCGCTGAAACGAGGGCCTTGATGATAAACGGCGTCGGGGTGAGCCGGGCGCCGGCCTTTTCGTAGGCCGCCTTGTACTGCTTGCGCAGGGCTTCGATGCGGGAGAGGTCGACGTCGTCGAACTGGGTGACGTGCGGGAGGCTGACCGAGTTCTCCACCATGCGCGAGGCGATGACCTTGCGCAGTTCGGTGAGGGGCTCGGATACCACCGGCCCGAACACCGAGAAGTCGGTGGAAACCGGCGCGAAGGAAAGACCCTTGGGCTCGTCGGCGTACCGGCCGGCGCGGGCAACGGCGCGTTCGAGGCGGGAAATGTAGCGGGCGAGGTCGGTGAGGACCACCCGGCCACCGGATTCGCTGCCGGTGACGCGGCTCAGGGGAATGCCGAGCTCACGGGCCACCTTGCGGACGTATGGAGAGGCGGCGGGAATGGGGCCGTCTTCGCCAGCGTCGGCGAGCGGTGCGTCATCCTCATCGTCTTCAATGACCTGCGCCCGACGGGCGGGGCGGGCGGCACCGGCCGCAGCCTTGGCCGGAGCGGCGGCAGGTGCCGTGGCGGCACCGGACGCGCCGGTCAGGGTCAAGATGACCGTGCCCACGGAAATCTTCTCACCCTCTTTGACGCGGATCTCGGCCACGGTACCCGCGGCGCTCGAGGGAATTGGCGCGACCGCCTTTTCCTGCTCCAGCTCAATGATGGTCTGCCCGGCGGTGATCGCATCGCCCGCCTTGACGAGAATGCTGACCACCGTGCCGCTGTCTGCGCTGTCGCCAATCTTCGGAAGTCTTACGTCCATAAATGGAGCGACGAATCTGGCGGACGAACGCCGCGGGGGAAAGGGATTTTTGGGCCGGGGACCCGGGAGAC
>CANGMO010000234.1 GCA_947454295.1 Verrucomicrobiota bacterium
ACACCACCGAGGTGAACTGATCCTGACTGGGATAGGTAAGGGCGAGAAATCCGCCCGGATTCCCGCCAGCAGCCACCCAGGGATGCGGGTTTGAACTGCCACCCGCCACCACAAGATCGCCGCCCGCGGTGGGATCCGTGCTAAAATCGTACGTCACGCTCCCGGCCATCAGCCGCGATCCCATCGCCATCACCAACGCCACCAGCACTCCCCCGAGCCTGCCCCGCGGTCGCGAAGGCGGCAGAGACTCGGGGCGGAGGGAAGGACACGGAGAATCAGGGAGTGTCATGGGACGCGCAGGATCGGGAGTCTGATCGGGCAGCGCAGCGGCCCTCATGACCGCCATGCTGCACGTCCACACGCTCGCCTGCGCGCCACCGCCTCAACCAGTGACAAGGCACCATCCAGATGTCACGGATCAGGCCTGAGGAACCGCCCATGCTCCGGCATCATTCCGGAGGATCCTCCGGGAGAAAGAGCCTGCACACCGCGGAGTGCACGGAGAGACAGGACTCGGAATCCGGCGCGGGCTGGCGTCCCGCGGAATTACTTGGAGATGCCGCGGGCGCTGCTGCGGCAGAAGTTCACGAGGTGTTCGACCTCGGGCAGCTTGGGCAACTCCGTCTCGATGCGCGCCAGCGCGTTCGAAACCGTGAGCCCCTCGCGGAAGAGAATCTTGTAGGCCTGCGTCAACGCCTTCACCGCCTCGGCACTGAATCCATTGCGCTCCAGCCCCACCTTGTTGATGAAGCGCGTCTCGGCGGGATTGCCGTCGCCCATCATGAAGGGAGGAATGTCCTGCACCACCTTGGAGCAGCCGCCGATCATGGAGTACCGGCCAATGCGGCAGAACTGGTGCACGGCCGCGAGGCCGCCGATCACCACGTGATCCTCCACCACCACATGGCCCGCGAGCGTGGCCACATTCGACATCACGATGTGGCTGCCCAGCTGGACATCGTGGGCGAGGTGGACGTAGGCGAGGAAATGGTTGTCGGATCCCACGCGGGTCACGCCGCCGTCTGCGGTCGCGCTGTGGACGGTGACGTTCTCGCGGAAGACGTTGCGGTCGCCGATCTCGGTGCGGGTGACGCCGCCCTTCCATTTCAGGTCCTGCGTCTTGAGTCCGAGGCAGGCAAAGGGAAACAGCTCGTTGTCGGCGCCGAGCGAGGTGACGCCGTCGATCACTACGTGCGAATGCAGCCGGCAGCGGTCGCCGAGGCGCACCTGGGCGCCGATCACGCAATAGGGTCCGATCTCGCAGTCGGCCCCCAACACGGCGGCCGGATCGATGACTGCCGTGGGATGGATGCGGGAGGCCATGCTCAGCGATCCATGAACATGCAGGTGACCACCGCTTCGCTGACCACATCGCCATCGACGTAGCAGGTGCCGCGGGCCCGGCCGATCTTGCCGCGGGATTTCGTGAGCTCCACCTCGATGGTGAGCGAATCGCCGGGACGCACCGGCTTGCGCCACTTCACGTCCTCGGCGGACATGAAGTAGGCCAATTTGCCGGCGTTTTCCGCCTGGCGCATCATGAGGATGCCGGCGACTTGGGCGATCGCCTCCAACTGCAGGACGCCGGGCATGATCGGATGTCCCGGGAAATGGCCGGCGAAATACGGCTCGCCGATGGTCACCTGCTTCAGGGCGGTGATCTTGTTGCCCTCGATGCGCAGCACACGATCCACCATCAGGAACGGCGGGCGGTGCGGCAGGAGCTTCATGACCTCGCCGATGTCGAGCGAGACGCCATCGCGCACGACGGCTTCGGAGGGGGCGGAGGAGTTGGGCACGGGACGGGATTCGGTGGGGGCGGGTTCCTGCTTGGCGCGCGCGGGGGCCTTCTCAGCGACGGCGGCGGGCGGTGTCGGCGGCGGGGCGAAGGTCTGGGCCTGCTCGAGGGGACGTCGCATCTGAGCGACAATCGCGCGGGTCAGTTCGGCGTTGGCGTGGTGACTCGGTTTCACGGCGATCACGTGGCCCCGAATCGGGCGGCCGGCGAGCGACAGGTCGCCGATGATGTCGAGAATCTTGTGCCGGACAAACTCCTCCGGATAGCGCAGCGGCTCGGTGGTCAGGACCGCATCATCGCGAATGACGATGGCGTTCTCCAGACTGCCACCCTTGATCAGCCCGTTGCGGATCAGGAATTCGATCTCCTCGTAGAAGCAGAAGGTGCGCGCGTGGCTGAGATCACGTTCCCAGGTTTCCGGCGTGATTTCGATTGAGAAGAACTGCGTGAACCGGCCGGCCTTGTCGGAGCTGGTGCAGGTGACCTTGAACCCGGCATGCGGAAACACCGCCATCTGGGTTTCCCCCACGGATAATTCGATCGGCTGCGTGACGGCGTATGGCTCGGCCGGATCGGTCTGGGTCACGAGGCCCGCCTCCTGGATCATGCGGGCGAACTCGCGGGAGCTTCCGTCAGCGATCGGCGGCTCATTGGCATCGAGCTCAACGATCGCATTGGTCACACCGGCGCCGGCCAGCGCGGCCAGCACGTGCTCCACGGTGTGGATCTTCACCGATCCCTTGCCCAGGGTGGTCGACCGCTGGGTGTCGGTCACGAACTCCACGCGGGCCTCCAGCTCAGGCTTGCCCTCGAGGTCCACCCGCCGGAACCGCACGCCGGTATTGGCCGGCGCGGGAAGGAGGTTCATGTGGACCCGGTTTCCCGAATGCAGCCCGATGCCGGAAAAGGCGGCGGGTTGACGAAGTGTTTGTTGCTGAGGCACCGGCCCTTTTGTAGCGAATTGGGGAACCCCTAGGCAACCGCCCGGTTTCAGGAAACACCGCCCATCGCTTCGGCCAGATCCAGAAAGCGCCAGGCCCCTTCCGCCAATCCCTCGACGGTGTAGGTGCCAAAGTGACTCCGATGGAGGCGGGTCACCGTCAACCCCTGGGTGGCGAACATGCGTTTCACCTGATGATACCGCCCCTCGGTGAGTTCCAGTCGGGCCTGGTTGGCGCCGGTGATCTCGAGGCGGGCGGGCAGGCAGGGCTTGTCCTCGTCCTCCATCATCAGGGTGCCGCGGGCGAAGAGCTCGATCAGTGATTCGGGGATCGGACCGTCGACGGTGACCTCGTACAGCTTGGGCACCTTGTGCCGGGGCGACGTCCAGTGCTGCACCAGCGCCCCGATATCGGTCAGCAGCAGCACGCCGGTGGTGTCCTTGTCGAGCCGGCCCACGGTGGTCACCACGGGATTGCGACGCTTCCAGCGCGGCGGGAGCAGGTCGAACACCGACGGTCCCTCGCGTCCATCATGCGTGCACACGTACCCTGCGGGCTTGTGGAAGACGGCCAGCAATCCGCCGGGAGCTTCCAGCGGTTCGCCATCCACGCGGACGGCCTCCGCCCGGGTCTTTTCCCCGGGATCCCGGGCGCGTTCCCCGTCGAGCGTCACTCGGCCCATGCGAACCAGCGCGCGCGCCTCACTACGGCTGCAGTAGCCCCCGTTGGCGAGCCACTGGTCGAGTCGGCGCGGTTTCAAATCGGACATGGCCATCATCCTCCGGCTTTCAGCTCCCCGGGGCAATGCAGGAGCTCAATCCACGGAAGTGCTGGACGTGCCACCTCCGCGCCTCAGAGTTGTCGGCGATGCGCGCTGCCCCTCCCCGCCTTCACCTCCGACTGCTTCCATCCGTGCTGGTGGCAGTGCTGCTCACCTCCCTTGCCGGAGTTTCGGCGGCGGCCCAGACCGCATCGGCTTCGGCTTCGAAGTTCCCCTGCCCCGATTCCGACGTCGCCCGCTATACGGCGTTCAAGATCCAGCAGGCGCCGCGCATCGACGGCCGGCTCGATGAAGCGGTTTGGAGGCACGCGCCCAAATCGCCCCGCTACACGGACATTCTCACCGGGGGACCGGTGATCCACGACACGAGGGCCATGATCCTGTGGGACGATGAGAATCTCTACATCGGGGTCCAGGCGGAGGAGCCCTTCCTGCACGCCAAGTTCACCAAGAACAACTCGAACATTTACGAGGACAACGACCTGGAAGTGTTCATCGCCGGGCGCGACGCCTACTACGAATTCGAGATCAACGGGTACAACACCACCTACGAGGTCTTCTTCGTGTGGGAGGAGGCGTACGAGCGCGGCGGCTTCGCGGGTCTTCCGGAGTTCGCGCGATCCAAGATGGTCCCCTTCAATGGCGTCGGCTTCACCACACACCCGCGGGGACGTCGGCTCGGCCAGTTCGACTGGCACTTCCCCGGCAAACGCACGGCGGTGTTCCTGGACGGCACGGTGAATCAGGATTCCGATCGCGACCGCGGCTGGAGCATCGAACTGGCCTTTCCGTGGAAGGGCATGGAGTGGCTCGCCAAGGCCGACGGACGCGCGTTCCCGCCCAAGGATGGCGATGTGTGGCGCATCGATCTTTCGCGGTTCAACCAGTACAAGGAGGCGGCACCGGCCAAGGATTCGGGCGGCTGGTTCTGGAGCCGGCACGGGGTCTGGGATTCCCACATCCCGGAATGCTTCCCGTACATCCGCTTTACCACGCAGCCCCTGAAGACTCCCTGAGTCCAAACGGCGGGGAGTTGCGGTGAATCCGCACGGAGCGCCTCGCTCGTGCGATTCCACGCGAGCAAATGAACACTTAGCCGCGAATCACAGTCTTCCGGCATCATGGTGAAATCGATTCTCTTGGTACTCGGCATTGGCTGGCTCGGGTTTACTTCGGCGCTGGGAGCCAATTCCGCAGCGGTCGAGGAAGTTCTCAAACTCAAGGCCGCCGGAGTGTCCGAAGACACGATCGTCGCCTTCATCCGCAGCCGGAACCTTCAGTTCGGCCTCTCCTCCGACGACCTCATCCGCCTTCGCGACCAGGGCATCACGCCGGGCATTCTCAACGCGATGCTGGCCAGCGCCCCCGCCGGCACGCCGGCCTCCACGGCCCCCGCTGCACCGGTGGGGTATCCGGGGCAAGCCACGGG
>CANGMO010000235.1 GCA_947454295.1 Verrucomicrobiota bacterium
AGTTCTGCAGCCAGAGCAACGACAGCAGGTCGAGGTGATTGGTCGGCTCGTCCAGAAGGAGCAGATCAGGCTCCATCACCAGGAGCCGCGCCAGATGCGCGCGCATCACCCAGCCGCCGCTCATTTCCTTCGCCGGGCGGCTGAAGTCGGTTTCGCGGTAGCCGAGGCCCTTGAGCATCTTCTTGGCCTTGGCCTCGACTTGCGGATCATTCAGCGCGTCGAATTTGGCGTGCGCCTCCATGTACTCCGGACTGTCCACCGTGCCGGCCTGCTCGAGGTCCTTGAGCTTCTTTTCCAACGCCGGCACTTCCGCAGCCCGGCCCGTCGCCACTTCGAGCACCGTCTCATCCCCCACCGCTTCGCCCTCCTGCGGCAGGTAGCCCACCATGGTCCAGGCGTCGCGCTCCACCCCGCCTTCGTCGGGCGTGTTGCGCTTCAGGATGATGGAAAACAGCGTGGACTTGCCGGCGCCGTTGGGGCCGACAAGGGCAACGCGGTCGCCGTAGTTGATCTGCATGGACGCGTTTTCGAACAGCACGCGCCCGGCCACCGACATCTTCAGGTCTCGAATGGATAGCATGGGAAAAGAAAAGAATTGCTGTGGAGGCGCCTCGGACGGGGAGTCGCACCATCGACTCCGATCCGCGGGGCGGCCGCCGGACTATGTCAGCTTGTTCCACGGCGCCCGTCGCGCGCGCATCGCCTTGGGCTCCTCGCGGGCGATCTGCACCGCGGCATCCGGAGTCTGGACAGGCTCGGGAATCTCGGCCAGCACCTGCGAAATCACCCCCAGCAGTTCCCCGCGTCCCGCGCCGGTGACCGAGGAACAGGCGAACGTCTCGGGCAGCGGCGAGAACCAACGTCCCAGCTCCGCGAGAAACGCCTGCTGATTTTCCGTGGCCTTGGCGGGCGACACCCGGTCGATCTTGGTGAACACGATGACGATCGGTGCGCCGACCTTCGCCAGCCACTGCACGAACTCCAGATCGATCTTCTGCGGCGGCAGGCTGGAATCAATGAGCAGGAACAGCCCCTTCAAATTGGGCCGCTTCGCCAGATACTCGGCGACCGCCTGGTTGAAACGCGCCTTGTCCTTGCGGGCCACCTCGGCAAAGCCGTAGCCGGGAAGATCCACCAGACGCCACCGGCGGTTGATCGTGAAAAAGTTGATCAACTTGGTAAATCCCGGCGTGGGAGAAACGCGGGCCAGCCCGTCGCGGCCGGCGAGGACATTCAACAGCGACGACTTGCCGACATTGGAACGTCCGATGAAGGCAAACTCGGGAAGCGCCTCGTCGGGACACGAGGCGAGGTCGGGGGCGCTGCTGTAAAACTCTGCGGAGGCAATATGCATGGCACGATCGGGCAGACGGACACTGCCCTGAAACCACGGGCGGCGCACCAGCCATTTTCCGCCCCCCTCCCGCCACGTCCGGCGGGGGCTGGCGCGAGATTCCGGTTTGCACCCCGGCCGCCAACGCGGGCAGCGTCGGCGCGTCTCATGCAGACACCGCTTCACGTCCTGTTTGTTTGCGCCATGAACCAGTGGCGCAGCCCCACCGCGGAGGCGTTGTACCGCGATGATCCCCGGCTGACCGTCCGCTCGGCCGGCGTCCGGTCCGGCGCGCGTCGGCGCATCAGCCGCATCGACATCGAGTGGGCCGACGTCATTTTCGTCATGGAACGGGAGCATCAGCAGCGGATCCGAGAGGACTTCCGCGATCTGGAGCTGCCGCCCATCGTGAACCTGGAAATCCCCGACGATTTCCAGCGCTTCGATGCCGAACTCCAGGTCCTGCTGCGGGCCGCCATCGATCCGGAGCTGGGGAGGTGGCTCGGCCCCCAACCGGCGGGAATCCCGTCGATGGAGATTCGCCAGGATGACCTCCAGGGACCCGCGATCCGCGAGCTCCTCGCGGAGCACCTGCGTTCGATGCACGCCTTGTCGCCCGCGGAAAGCGTTCATGCGCTCGACCTGACCGGGCTCCAGGCCCCCGACGTCACCTTCTGGACGGTCTGGAGCGAAGGGCAACTCCTGGGCTGCGGAGCCCTGCGCGAACTTTCGCCGGAGCACGGGGAGGTGAAGTCGATGCGCACCGCCACCGCGTACCTGCGGCGCGGCGTGGCGCGCACGATGCTCACGCACCTCATCACCGAGGCCCGCCGACGCGGCTACACCCGGTTGAGTCTGGAAACCGGCACCGCGACCGCCTTCCACCCGGCGCATGCGCTGTATCGATCGATGGGATTCGAGGACTGCGCTCCCTTCGGATCGTATCAGCCGGATCCCAACAGCCTGTTTCTAACCTATTCCCTCGCCTAGCGCTCCGTCGCGCCCGGTTTTCGCCACCTCGGACCTCTGAAAAAGAGCCAGCGCGACAGAATCCTGTAAGAAGTGCCCCACCCCGGGCGAATCCAGCTCCGGAAACGATTCATGCCCCTCGGTGATCTCGAAAACCTGCTCCCCACCAGACAGAGCCTGCTCAGCCGGCTCAAGGACTGGGACGATCAGGACTCATGGCGCGATTTTTTTGAACTGTACTGGCGGTTGATCTTCGATGTGGCGCGCAAGTCGGGCCTCAGCGAGGCGGACGCCCAGGACGTGGTGCAGGAAACCATCATGGCGGTAGCCAACCAGATGCCGGAATTCCGCTACGATCCCACCCGGGGTCGTTTCAAGGGATGGCTCTGCCAGATCACCCGGCGGCGCATCGCGGACCGTCTGCGAAAGCAATACCGCGAGCCACGCGTCGTCTCTCAGGAAGGGGACGTCCACACGCTCGAATCGATTTCCGACGGATCGGTCGAGTCGATGGAGGCGCTGTGGGATGCGGAGTGGAAGCAGCAGCTCTATCAATTGGCGCTCGAACGGGTGAAGCGGCGGATCCGGCCGGAACATTTTCAAATCTTCGACCTCTATGTGCTCCAGGGCTGGCCGGTCACCCAGGTCGCCAAGGCCCTTGGCGCGAGCCTTCCCCTGATCTACGTGACCCGCCACCGGGTCTCATTGCTGCTGAGGAAGGAGATCAAGCGTCTCCAAGCCGAGGATCTGTAGGTTTCCGGCACTCGTCTTGGTGGCACTTTTCTGGTTGGCTTGCGCCGCACCGTGAGCGCGCAGCCGTACATCGAAACTCCCCCGCCCCCGCCTCCGGCAATTCCCGATCACGAATTGCTCGAGCCCATCGGCCGGGGCAGCTACGGAGAGGTCTGGCTCGCGCGGAGCGTGCTGGGAACGCTTCGCGCCGTAAAAATCGTGCGACGTGCGGCGTTTTCCAGTCCCCGCCCCTTCGAGCGGGAATTCGCGGGCATCCAACGCTTCGAGCCGCTATCGCGCACGCACGACGGTTTGGTCGACATTCTCCAGGTCGGCCGCTGCGAAGAGGATGGCTTCTTCTACTACGTCATGGAACTGGCGGATCCCATGCCGGCTCCGTCGATCCCTTCCGGGGAGGTGGCGGCCCCCAATCGGTACATTCCCCGGTCCCTGGCCTCGGAGCTGGCGGCGCGCCGTAGCCTTCCCACAGCGGAATGCATCCAGCACTTCCACGGCCTGGCGCTGGCGCTGGCCCATCTGCACCGCGCCGGGCTCGTCCACCGGGACATCAAGCCGTCGAACATCATCTTCGTGAACGGTGTGGCGAAGTTTGCCGACGTCGGCTTGGTGGCCTCGGCGGATGATTCACTGAGCTACGTCGGAACCGAGGGGTTTATTCCACCCGAGGGAGCCGGAACCACGCGTGCGGACATCTTTAGCCTGGGCAAGGTGCTGTACGAGGCTGCCACGGGACGCGACCGCCACGAGTTCCCAACGCTGCCGCTGGAGAGGGAGGATCTCGAGAAAAGCAGCGGGCTGCTGGAATTGAATTCGTTGTGGCTGCGGGCCTGCGCGACCAGCCCCGGGGATCGCTATCCGAGCGCGGATGACCTGGCCGCGGACCTTGCGCTGCTCCAAGCGGGCCGGTCGGTGAAACGACTGCGTCTCGTGGAGCGACGCCTCCGGCAGGTAACGCAACTGGTCGTCGCGATCGCCATCCTGGCCGTGGTTGCCATCACCGCCGGAACCTTCGCCCGGCGCCAAGCCTCGGAAGAGCGGGAAAGCCGTCGGCAGGAGGAATTGCTGAGGCGACGTGCGGAGGTTGCCGAACGCAGCGCGCAAGACCGGCTCGGGGAGGCGCGCATCGCCCAGGCGCGGGCGATTCTGCAGGGACAACAGATCGGCCGGAGCGCCGCCGCCCTCGCGTTGTTGACCAACCGCGTCAGCCCCGGCCTGCGCGTGCAGGCAAGGAGCCTCGCCGCCACCGCCCTCGCGCAGCCCGATTTGATCCCAGTCCCCTGGGTCCCCGATGATCCTCCGCCGGCAGGCCCGTCCATCGAGCCTCAGCCCGACGGATCCATCACGATTCGAGCCCAACGTGGCGGCACGGCGCTGACCACCGTACCGGGCCAGGGCGAGCGGGTCCGAGATCCGCTCATGCTCTCCAAGGACCGACGTTACCTCTACGCCGGATATGGCGAGTACGTGGAGCGCATTTGGGACCTCGAAACCGGGAAAAAGGTGGCCACGCTGGATACCAATTATTTCTCCCTGGCGTTCCGGCCCAACCATGCCCAGGCGGTCGTTGAATACACCAACGGCGAGGTGGCGCTTCATCAGCTGCCCGGATGGGACCGCCTCCATACCTGGCCCGCTTCCACCTCGCCCTCGGCGCCGAAATGGAGTCCCGACGGGGAACGCCTCCTCCTCATGGGGCCGGGATCGACACTCCAGCTAGCCGATCCCAACACCTTCCAGACGGTCAATCTCGACTCCCTCGGGGCCGACATTCAAGCGACGAGCTGGCATCCCCACGGTGCCGCCCTCGCGTTCGGCACTGCCGACGGTTACCTCCGCGTCCGGGCCATCCCGCTCTGGACTTCCTCCTCCATTCTGGGGCGTCACCAGGCCCAA
>CANGMO010000236.1 GCA_947454295.1 Verrucomicrobiota bacterium
CCACCATGGGCGTCATCGCCTCAAGCTCCTGGAGGCGTTTCGGCATCAGGCGCATCACCCCGCTGGCGCGCAGGGCCGCCTGCAACCCGGTGGTCTGCCACAGGCGCATGCCCAACCCGAGGAGCTTCAGCCGTTGCAGGTCGTCAAAAAGCCAGCGAAGCGTGAAGGCGCGGATCAACGAGCGCTTCGGCGAGGCCAGAACCCCGGAGCGCTCCGCCTCGGCGCGGGCCGCCTCGAAGAGTTCGGCGTAGTTCACGCCGGCGGGACACGCGGTCATGCACGCGAGGCACCCGAGGCAGAAGTACATCTCCTCCGCAAAGACCTTGCTGGCCTCGAGACGGTCATCCGCGATGGCGCGCATCAGCGCAATGCGACCGCGGGGCGAGTTGCGCTCCAGCTTCGTGGCGTCGTAGGTCGGGCAGGTGGGCAGGCACAAACCGCAGTGCATGCACTGCTGCACGACCGAGTAGTCGAGGCTCTTGAGGAACGACACCGCCTGTCCCGGCCGGGACGATCCCGGCGCGGCACTGGTGGAAGACGGAGTGTGAGAATGGGACGGGGACGCGTTCATCCGCTGCAAGCGCTTGCGGGGGTGATCAAACCGGCAACCGCGGGTCCACTGAAAGCGAATTCGCATCCCGATGCATTTCCTCCTTTCCCGCCTCCGGGCAACGCCGCTCCATTGGGGGGCCACCGGTGAGTTTCCATCTCCACACCAGCAATCGTCTCGACCGCCTCGCCGACCGGCTGGCGGAGCTGTTGCACATTCCCGTGGGGTCGCCCTTCGTGCCCGAGACGATCGTGGTGCAAAGCCTGGGCATGGCCCGATGGCTGAAGCTGGAGCTGGCCGCCAGGCTGGGCGTCTGCGCGCACGTGGAATTCCCGTTTCCGCGGGCTTTCGTGGACCGCTTCCTGCATCCCGGCTCCCTGAAGCCGGAGGCCACCAGCGGCTACGACCGCAGCGCGATGCATTGGCGGCTATTCCGGTTGCTGGGGGAACTTCCCGCCACCCCGGAATTTGAGCCGGTGCACGGCTATCTGCAGGGCGGCGATCGTCGAAAGCGGCTTCAGCTGGCCGGCCGTCTGGCGAATCTGTTTGATCAGTACCTGGTGTTTCGTCCCGATCGCATCGTGGGCTGGGACGCTGGTGAAACGGATCCCGAGGCAGGGTGGCAGGCAGATCTGTGGCGGCGCCTGGCGGGGGAAATCGGCGGCATCCATCCCGCGCGACTGCACCAGGAACTCCCGGCCGCGCTTCCCGACCCGTCCCACGCCGTCCTGGCGCCCCGCATCGCGCTGTTCGGCATTTCCGCGCTGCCTCCGCTCTACCTCGACGTTCTCTCCCGCCTTGCGGAAACGCGCGAAGTCCACTGCTTCCTGCTCCAACCGTGCAGCACCTGGTGGGGCGACGTGACCACGGGTCGCGAACGTGAACGTCTGATCCGCCAATCCGGACTGGGACCCGGCGATGGCCCCGAACTCCACCTGGAGTCAAACCACCGGTTGCTGGAATCGCTGGGACCGCTGGGACGTGATTTTCTCCGGCTGATCTACGAGCAGACCGACCCGGTGGAACACGCGGTCTTTGAATCGCCAGAGGGCGACACGCTGCTGCCCCGGCTCCAGCGAGGTCTCCTCGACCTCACCGGATCGGAGTCCGCCGCCTCGGTCGAACCCGCGCGCGGCGACGACTCGATCCGCATTCATTCCTGCCACAGTCCCACGCGGGAAGTGGAGGTACTGCATGACCACCTGCTGGAGTGGTTTCAGCGGGATCCAACGCTCACGCCACGCGACGTGCTGGTCATGACGCCGGATTTGGAAACCTATGCGCCGCGCATCCAGGCGGTGTTCGACGCGCCGGAGCTGGAATCGCAGCGGATTCCCTACAGCTTGGCCGACCGCGGTCCGCGTCAGAGCGGCCGGATCACCAGCGCCTTTCTCAAGTTCCTCCAACTCGCGCACGGACGCGCCACCGTCACCGAACTCCTGGACCTCCTTGAATGCGAGGCGGTCCGACGGCGCGTGGGGCTGGTGGAGGCGGATCTGGGATGGATCCGGCACTGGGTGACGGAGACCCGCATCCACTGGGGACGCGACGCGGCGCACCGATCAGCCCTCGGGCTTCCGGCATCGGAGGCAAACACTTGGCGGGCCGGGCTGCGTCGATTGATGCTGGGCCAGGCGATGGGCGAACCCGACGGCACCGACCCGGGACTGGTATCCGGCATCCTTCCCTTCGCGGACGTCGAGGGCACCGCCACGGAGATTCTTGGGCGGTTCGCCCGGTGGATCGACTCGATTTTTTCCGCTCTGGAATCGCTGGAAACTTCCCGGCCTCCGGCCGCGTGGATCCCGGAATTGCGATCGGTGGTCGACGCCCTGTTCGAGCCCGCCGAGGACGAGGAAACGGAACTCGCGGAACTTCGCAGCGCGCTGCAGCGCCTGCAGCCGTCCATTGCCGCAGCTGCCATTCAGGAGGCGGTGGACCTTCCGGTGATGCTCGAGCCGCTGACCGCGGCGCTGGAGGAGGACGTGCGCGGTGGCGGCTTCTTGACCGGCGGCGTCACCTTCTGCGCCTTGAAGCCTATGCGGAGCATTCCCTTTCGCATCATCTGCCTGCTGGGCATGAACGAGGCCGCTTTTCCGCGTCAGGCACCGCATTCCACGCTCGATCTGATGGCTGCCGCACCCCGACTGGGCGACCGGTCCACGCGCGATGACGACCGCTACCTGTTTCTTGAAACGCTCATCAGCGCGCGCGAACGACTTCACATCAGTTACCTAGGCCAGAGCGAACGCGACAATCGCCCCATCCCGCCCAGCGTGGTGGTCAGCGAACTGCTCGATTTCCTCGGCGACGCGCCGACGAAGGCAGGGGCCGGGGCCGTGGGGAGCCGCGGCTCGTTGACCATCCTGCACCGGCTTCATGCGTTCAGCCCGGCGTACTTTGAGTCCGCCGATGCAGACGCGCGCCTGTTCTCCTATTCCCAGGAAAACGCGGTGGCCTCGGCATCGGCGGTCAGGCACCGCGTGCCCGCGGGTCCTTTCCTCGCCGCACCGCTCGCAGAACTGCCGGAGGAACGACGCCAGGTGACGCTGCAGCAGCTCACCGACTTCCTCCGTCAACCGGCGCGATGCTTCCTGAGGGAACGGTTTCAACTTGATGCCCCGAGGGGCGGCACGCAGCTGGAGAATCAGGAACCGTTGCTGCTGGACCGGCGCGACGAATTTGAAGTGCGGACCGACCGGGTGGCCTGGAGCCTGGCCGGAGGTGATTCCAACTCCTTCGTGGCCAGGCTGACCGCCGAGGGACGCATTCCACCGGGAGAGGCAGGACACCTCGAACTCCAGGAGCAGCTGCAGGCCGCGGACGAGTTTCTGAGGCGGTTGGGTCAACCTCGCCCCGGGGAACCAGTCCCCGTGGATCTCGACCTCGCTCCGTTCCGGCTGCGTGGGACGCTGCATCCGCGTCAGGATGGCGCGCTGCTGCAGTATCGATGCGCCAAAATGCGCGCCTTCGATGCCTTGGCGCTTTGGATTGAGCATCTCGCCGCGCAGGCGACCGCCGGGGACAACGCGATTCCCGATTCACGCCTGCTGACCGACAACGTCACCCTTCACCTTGGCGTGGTCACGGATCCGCGAAGCGTGTTGCGCACGGTGCTGGACCTGTACTGGAGCGGACTCAGCCGGCCGGTGCCGTTCTTCCCGAAAAGCAGCCTGGCGTTCGTCGAGGCCGAGGAAAAGGCGAAGACGCCTTCACGCAGCCGGAAGACACCGCAGGAGTCGGCGCGCGAGGCCTGGGCGGGGTCGGAGATCCCGCCCTCGCCAGGCGAGTGCGAGGATCCCGCGTATCGCCTGTGCTTCCGGGGCGTGGCCGATCCGCTGGATGCCGAGTTTGAGGCGCTCGCCCGCGCGGTGTGGGGACCGCTGATGGCACATTGGAGAAAGGTCGACGTGTGACCCCCGCTCCCTTCGATCTCTCCAACGCGCCCCTCGTTCCGGGCATCACCCTGCTGGAAGCCAGCGCCGGCACGGGCAAGACGTTCACACTTGCCGGACTCTTCCTTCGACTGCTGCTGGAGCAGGGATTCTCGCATCGCAGTCTGCTGATCGTCACCTACACCGAGGCGGCCACCGAGGAACTGCGTGGACGGCTTCGGGACCGGCTGGCCGAAACGTTGACGGCGCTGCATCCCGGGGCACCGTGCGGCGACCCGCTCGTGCTGTCGCTGCGCGCGCGCCTGGAACCCGGGGATCCAGACTTCCGGCACGCCCGCGCGCGCTTGCAGCAGGCGCTGTCGGGATTCGACGAAACGCCGATCCGCACCATCCACGGATTCTGCCAGCGGCTGCTCGCCGACCGGGCCTTCGAGAGTGGGAGCCTCTTTGATCTCGAATTGCTCACCTCGATGCGTCCGTTGCTGGAGGAGGTGGTGTCGGACTGGTGGCGACGGGCCTTCCAGACCATGGATCGCGCCGAGGCGGGATTCGTTCTTGCCGATGGCATCAATCCGGGACGGCTGCGGCGCTTGCTGGAGGAAACGCAGCGACATCCCGGGTTGAGGCTTCTCGCGAACACCGGCCCAGATCCCCTGCCCCGACTTCGCGAGCGCCTTCAACAAACCTTCGCCGAGGCGGCGGCCAGTTGGACCCGCGACCAGGAGTCCCTGCGCGCCTGCTTTGGCGATGGCATTGGCTGGGGCATCCGTCCGTACAACTCCACCGAGGAGATGGCACCCGCGCTCGCGCAACTGGAGGCCTGCCTGCTTGGCGAGGGGGGTGTCGGGGGATTCAAGGCGTTCCGTCTTTTCACGACGGAGGCCCTGGAAGCGAAGCGCAAGAAACGCGGCGGTACGCCGATGCCCGTGCATCGCTTCTTTGAGCTGTGCACCGAGCTGGAGCGATTGAGGATCCATCTGTCGGCAG
>CANGMO010000237.1 GCA_947454295.1 Verrucomicrobiota bacterium
CACCGCCCATGGCGCCTGGCCCCATCCAGCCTAGATCCAGCCGCAGTTCCTCGAGAACCGCATTGCCGGAAGGTGTCTGTCCGCGGCGCTGCACCGCCGGTGCCAGGTAGATCCACGCCGCATAGGGGCGGTCGCTGGATTGCATCGAGGTCGTGTGGATGTCGATGGGGGTGAACATCAACTGCCCGGTGGCCACCGTGAATCGGGCGCGCTCCACCTGGTATCCCGGTGACGGAATCGCTTCGCCAAACCACGACAGCGCCGCTGGCATGGATCCCCACGCGGACTCCGGCGCGAGATACGAGAACTGGATTCCCTGGGAGTAGTTGGAATCCGTTCCGGTCATGGAATCGTTTTCCTCCCATGCCTGGACGACGTGACCGGAAAGGCGGGCCTCCGAATCATCGGGTCCGGGCAAAGTCGGGTGCGGGCGATCGTCGTCGCGGCCTCCGGAAACCGGAGCGCTCAGCGGCATCTGGATCCCCAAACGCAGGTAGGAGGCAGACTGCAGATCGCGATCGAGCAGCGTGCGATCATTGCGATCGCGGACGCGGAGTGAACCCGACATGGAATTTCCGAGCTCAGCCGTCACCGTGGCCAGCGGCGTGGCGTGCCATTCGACGCCGATGCCGATGGGAAACGATTGGTCACGCAGCACTCCATCCGGGACCGTTGAGTCCGGGGACAACCGAAATTCACGGCTTTCATAGGCCATCCGGAGAAACACGCTGAGCGCCTTCCCCTCCTCCGCGGTGCGCCAGGCATAGCTCAACGAGCCCCCAGGGCCTTGGGTGGCGAATCGCCACCGGCGGGCGATCTGCCACTCAACACCCACCAGCGGCAGGAACCGCGGTGTGTCGGCCAGTCGCGAGGAAGCCATTCCACCGAAGGTCATCGCGAATCCCGGCGTGAATTGCCGGCGGGCCCCGACGAATCCACCCATCGTGATGGAGCGACCAACGTCCGCGTCCACATCGCCCGCCACTTCAGGATTCATTCCGCCCACCAACACCCATCGCTCATCGACGACATAGCTCACCACCGGCGCCAGCCGGACTCGAAAGGCATCGCGCAACGGCTCACCGGTGCCCGGCAGTAGGCGGTCAAAATTGAAGAGGCGGTAGTGATCGTGCTCCACCCCGGCCTCGAGGCTGATGCGCCATCGGGGCGGCAGCAGCCAGGTGCCGGTGAGGTCGATACCCACCCGCGGAGCCCGGACGTCGGCTTCCACCTGATCGGCCTTCGCGCGGGACGAGGTGCGAAAATAGGGCTCGATGCTAAAAACAGGATCGGGCGCCTGCGCCAGGGCGGTCACGCAGCTGGCCATTCCGGCGGCCAAAGAAGCCCATTGGATTGATGAAGTATTCAGGGACACTCGCATTGCTGCCAAATGATGCGCAAAACCAGATCGGTGGCAAAACTTCACGCGCGAACGGAGAGCGTCATGGTGTCTCCGATTCGCAGCCGTTCTCCGGCGCCTCGAATCAGAATGAGATTCTGCCCCAGCACGGGGGCCGAGAAACGTGAATCCTTGCGGTAGGTTGACAAGGTTCGCAGCGGTTCTGGTCCAACTTCGGCGGTTTCCTGGTCGGTGGTGGTGATGCTGCAGCGCGTGCAGGGCTTGACCGCGCGGAAGGCGATGGTTGGCGATTCCAATTCGGTCAACACGTCTTCGGCGAGGGGGGCGCATCCCTCGATGACCAAATTCGGTCGAAATCGGTTCATCGGCAGTCGGCCGCCGCCCGGAATGCGCCGGTTCAGATCTTCGAGGGTTCCCTCGCTCAGCAGCAGGTACGGATAGGCATCGGCGAATCGTGCTTCCGCGTCCACCCCGCCGGTCCACTCCTGTGGACACGGACGACGGCAGTCTGAATTCCAGCGAACCAATCGGGCGGGAACCCCGAGAACACTCGAAAACCATGCGGCCGCGTCCTTACCGCAATCCAGCGCGTCCACGGCATCCTTCCACACCGATACCCGGATTGATCGATACGTCTCGGAGTGGCGCAAAGGAACCTGGAGGGAACCACTGCCCGGGAAATCCAGCACCAGCGACGCACCGGTGAGGGCGGTGCGAATCTGTGCCATGCGCGGATGCCCCCGCTGTGTGAGAAACTGTCCTCCTGCATCCACCACCATCCACTCCCGATCCCACTCCAGCCCGTGCGGTTTCAGGATCGATTCGGCAACCGGGAGGCCGGCACACGATTTGACGGGATAGAGGTTGAGCCCGGTGAGTCGCACGTCCACGCGCATGGCCACATGCTTTCCCACAAGACGATCTCAGGCGAAGGAAAAGGAGCGATGCAATCTGCGCGGCTCACGTCTGGCGTCGGTTGACATTTCGCCGTTCCGCGCGACGGGTTGACCGCTATGAGTTCCTCCCCAGTTCCGGCAGACACGCAGCCACTCCGGACACCGGCTGAGCCTCGCGTCTGGCTGATCACCGGGTGCAGTTCGGGACTGGGGCGAAGCCTTGTTGAGCGGGCGCTTGCCGCGGGGGATCGGGTGGTGGCCACTGCGCGTTTGGTGGAATCGCTGCAACCCCTGCTCCGCCTCTCCGCGGATTCGCTCATTGTCTCCGCCCTGGACGTCACCAAGCCGGACCAGATCCGCGCCGCCGTGGCCGAAGCCTACGCGGCCTGGGGGCGAATCGACGTGGTGGTGAACAACGCCGGCTACGGATTGATTGGGGCGGTGGAGGAGTGTTCGGACGAGCAGATGGCGCGCAATCTCGACACCAATTTGATGGGCCCCATCCGGGTGATTCGCGCGGTGCTTCCCATTCTGCGCCGGCAAGGCAGCGGTCATTTCATTCAAATCAGTGCGGCCGCGGCCATTTCCAACTACGCCGGCTTCGGAATCTATGGCGCCTCGAAATGCGGTTTGGAGGGGCTCAGCGAGGCCTTGCGGGCGGAACTAGCCCCGCTGGGCATCCGGGTGACGATTGTTCAGCCCGGCCCGTTCCGTACCGAGTTCATTTCGCGATCCTTGGAGCGGGCTGCCACGGTGATTCCGGAGTACGCGACCACCAGCGGGCGGTTCGCGCAATTTCTCGAGCGCATGAGCGGTCGGCAGCCTGGGGATCCGGACCGCGCCGCCGCTGCGATCGTCGACATGGTGCATCAGGGGAAGGCCCCCATGCGGATGGCGCTGGGGCGCTACGCGGTCGAAAAGATCCGCAAATGGGTTCAAACGCGGGATGCCGAAGCCCTCGAATGGTCGGCGACCGCGGCCTCGGCGGATTTCCCGCCCTGACGGCGGGCGGGTCCATGCTTCTGAGACGGGCCCCCAAACCCACGCTTGCCCGACTTTGCCACAGTCGGCTTTAATTCGCCTTTCCGGCGCGCGGTCCGGCAGATCGCGCCCGGGCAGCAATCGACTATCCTAGTTTCTCATGGCCTACACCACGTGCACCGTCCCGCAGGGCGGGAAAATCAGCATCCAAAACGGCAAGCTGAGCGTTCCGAACAATCCGATCATCCCCTTCATCCGTGGTGACGGCACCGGGCCCGACATCTGGGCCTCCTCCGTCCGCGTCATGGACGCCGCGGTGGCCAAAGCCTACGGCGGCAGCCGTCAGGTTTCCTGGATGGAAGTCTTCGCCGGTGAGGAAAGCTTCAAGCGCTTCAACAACTGGCTGCCGGACGACACGGTCAACGCCTTCAAGGAATTCCTGGTCGGCATCAAGGGACCGCTGACCACCCCCGTGGGCGGCGGCATCCGCTCGCTGAACGTGGCCCTGCGCCAGATGCTGGACCTCTACGTCTGCCTGCGCCCGGTGCAGTATTTCAAGGGCGTCCCGAGCCCGGTGAAGAAGCCGGAAGCCGTCGACATGGTGATCTTCCGTGAAAACACCGAGGACATCTACGCGGGCATCGAGTACGCGGCCGGAACGCCGGAAGCGGGCAAGGTGCTCGACTTCATCGCAAAGGAGTTTCCCAAGCAGTTCTCGAAGATTCGATTCGGCACCCAGGCCGCGGCGGCGGAGTTCTGGAAGGCAGTTGGCACCCCCGACTTCCCGAGCGACGTGCAGGTTGGCGTGGGCATCAAGCCGGTCAGCTACTCCGGCAGCGTCCGCCTGATCCACAGTGCGATCACCTACGCGATCGCCAACCAGCGCAAGTCGGTGACGATTGTCCACAAGGGCAACATCATGAAGTTCACCGAGGGCGCCTTCCGTGATTGGGGCTACAAGGTGGCCAAGGAGATGTTCGGCGCGGTCGAAATCGACGGCGGCCCGTGGTGCAAGATCCCCGAGGGCAGGCCCGGTGCCGGTATCATCATCAAGGACAGCATCGCCGACATTACCCTGCAGCAGGTGCTCACCCGGCCGACCGACTTCGACGTGATCGCCACGCTGAACCTCAACGGCGACTACCTGAGCGATGCGCTCGCGGCGCAGGTTGGCGGCATCGGCATCGCGCCGGGCGGCAACATCAACTACATCACCGGACACGCCATCTTCGAGGCCACCCACGGCACCGCGCCGAAGTACGCCAACAAGGACGTGGTGAACCCCGGCTCCGTGGTGCTCTCCGGCGAAATGATGCTGCGTCACCTCGGCTGGATCGAGGCGGCGGACCTCATCCTGAAGGGGCTCAATGGCGCGATCGGCTCCAAGAAGGTCACCTACGACTTCGCCCGCCTCATGGAAGGCGCCACCGAGGTGAAGTGCTCGGCCTTCGGCGACAACATGATCGCCCACATGTGACGTCCTTCGGCGGGACTCTGAATCCCGCCTCCAACACGCGGCGCGCTTGGGAAACTCCGGCGCGCCGCGTTTGTTTTTTCGGGGAAGGCACCGCCTTCATTCGCACCTCTGGATTCCAGGTTGCAGCGGATCGTCCGTTCTCCCGGCGGGCTTTCAAGCCGGCGACGACGGCACTGTCGCTGGTCGTTGTGGAGCTCCGGCAGAGC
>CANGMO010000238.1 GCA_947454295.1 Verrucomicrobiota bacterium
CCTCCGTGGGGTTTTCGCCGCCTCGGTTGTCGGTGAAGAAAAGATGGCCGCGCTCATTGAAGGCCATGCCGTAGGGAAAGCGCAGCCCGGTGGCAAAGCGTTCGATGGTTTTGCCGTCCGGGGAAATGCGAAGAATGCTGCCGCGCCATCCGTTCGGGTCCTCGGCGGGCAGGGGATTGTAGGAGTCGGTGCTCAGGGCGAGGTGGAGCCATCCGTCGGGTCCCCAGCACAGCCCAAACGTCCAGTCGAAGGTGTGACCCGAGAACGGAATCCCTTCAAAGAAGGCCCGGCTTCGATCGGCGGTGCCATTACCATCGGTGTCCTCGTACACGCGCACCTGTTGCGCCGTGCCAACAAACACCTCGCGTCCGCGAAAGGCGAGGCTGGTGGGATATCGAAGCCCGTCCTGGCGCACGTCGGCATAAAGTTGCGCGGTGTCTTCGAGGCCGTCCCCATCGGTGTCCACCAGGCGGTAGAGTTCACCCGTGTAGTTGGCGGCAAAGATGGTTCCATCCGGCGCCCGGCCGATGGCGGTGGGATTCCAGGGAGTGACGCCATGGGTGATGGGCAGCTTGACCGCGGCGTAGCTGCCGAAGACCTGGATCGACAGATCGCGATGCTTTTCCAGTGTGGCCCGCGACGGAACCGCGGCGCTGACCATCCCGGTGACAACGGCCCCGGACGCCAAAATGCCCACCAGCACGGGAAGAAGACCCAGACTGAGGTGTCGGGAACGGGATCGGCGATTCATCGGGTGGGCAGGCGGAAACAGACGGCCTCCCGATCATGCCTCAGGAACAGCAAATCGCCAGCCAATGCCGGCGGATTCCAGGTTTTGCCTTCGAGGGCCCGAAACCGCGTCCGTTCGCCCGGACCGGCCGGCGTTGGATCGAGCAGCACGACTTCCCCGGATTCGGTCGTCACCAGGGTGACGGCGCCCACCTGCAACAGTTGTCCATGACCGTAACGGCCCTCCTTCCACACCCGTTCACCGTCGCTCAACCGGATGCAGGCAAACGTGCCGTCATCGAATCCATAGAGATGTCCGTCGCGCATCACGAGGTTGGAGAACTTCGACTTCATCCGGATGCTGCGCCAGACCGGCTTCACCGACCACGCGCCTTGATTGGTCCGCTGGAGCTCGAGCAGTTCCGCACCATATCCGTAGCCTGCCGAAACGAGAACGTGATGGTCATCAATGGCCATCGGGAGGGTGACGTTGGGGATTCGCGCGGTGCGGTGGGACCACAGGATCTGTCCGGTCCTGGGATCGTGCGCGGCGACGCCCACGTGGCTGAACAGGAGCAGCTGGGGCGTCCCGTCGAAGGTCAATCGGACCGGCGAGCTGTAGCCGACGGGATCGTTTCCTCCGGCCCAGACGCGACGCCCGGTACGCTTGTCGTACGCGACCAGCGAGGCGCCATCGGGGCCGCCCGCCGCCACCACGATCCATCCCTCATGCAGCAGCGGGGAAGGGCTGTAGCCCCATTCAGGTTGAGCCGAGCCGGCATCGCGCAGCACCTGAACCTGCCAGAGAACCCGCCCGTCGCGTCGCGCGACACAGGTAAGAACACCCGTGGCGCCGGTGGTCCAACACGAATCGGCATCGAGGGTGGGGACGCTCCGCGGTCCATTGCCTGCCGACGCATTTTCGTAGCGGGCCGGGTAGCGCTGAATCCAGCGGACGGCGCCGGTTCGAGCCACCCGACACACAATGGCCTCGTCCGTCCCCTGTTGTTCCAGGGTGATGGCGTCGCTGCCCTCGACGGCGAATCCGGCCCAGCCCTCGCCGACGGGCTGCCGCCACAGTTCGACCGGTGGGGATTGGGTCCAGTTGGTGACCAGTGTGGGACCGGAGAGAATCCCGTTTCCGGTTGGCCCCAGGAATCGGGGAAAGGCGGGCAGGGGCGGCGCCTCGGTGAGGTTGGCTGGGGGAAAGCCGTTCGTGTGGGGGGGGGAGGCCGTTGGGCCGGATCGTCCCGACTTCCAGCGGAACTCGACAATCGGCAGCCGGTTCCCATCGATACCCCGCACCCGGAAGGCGGCGGTGAACAGGCCGGCAGACAGCGCCAGGCATACCCATCCCGCAACGCGTGTACGCCAGCTCAGTCGGGACAGCAGCGTCCACCAGACCAGCATGGCCGGTCCCCACACCCGCAGGATGGTGTAGGAATGCTCCAGCTTGAACTGGGTGTCGTAGTCCCGGAAAACCCAGATCTGCACCCAGCGCGCGGCCGCGACGCCGCAAAGCAGCAACACCGGCCACCATCGCGGTCGGCGTGTGTCTGGGAGAGGGGGGCTTGGAATCGGGGTGGGCACCGTGTCGCAGGTCCTGTCCGGGCCGTGAGCGCTGCACCCGGACCTTGTTCCGTTGGTTGGTCCTAGGGCCAGCGCAAACCGATCGGATCCCCTGCCGGGGAAGTCCTGACATCGCGTCATTCGCGATAAAAAGTGCTGCACCAAACGGCGCAATCCTCCTACCTTCGCGCCGCATCCAACAGATCCGGGTGCGAACCCCGTTCATGCCGGTCCTCGAATGGCGTGGAAGTGCAAATCGATTGAACCCTGAGTAACATGCCCGAGATTCTTTCCGGGCTCCTGAAGCCCGAATACCGGGCCCGCCCCTCGCAGCTTATCCGCCGTCTGTGGCGTGGTCTGCGGGCATCACCCCCTACCGTCTGCGTCCCACTGCCGTGGGGCAATGACCTGGAGATCACCCCCGAGGAAACCATCGGGCGTCAGATCTATCACATGGGTGTGTTTGATCTCTCCGTGTCGGAGCTGTTGTGGCGTCTCACCGAGCCCGGGACGCTCGTGTTCGATGTCGGCGGCAACATCGGCTACACCTCAAGCATTCTGGCCCGGGCGGTTGGCCCGAAGGGACAGGTGCACGCCTTTGAGCCGCACCCCGTGGTAGCCCCGAAGTTTCGCGCCAATGCGAAGCGGTGGACCACGCCTCCCAATGGCGGGGTGACGCTTCACGAGATGGCACTGGGACGCAGCCAAGGGACCATCGACCTCTGCATGCCCGACGGCTTTGGTGACAATCAGGGCCTGGCCTCGATCTGCAGTTCCAAGGGCGGAGCGGGCTCCATTCCCGTTGCCTTGAACACCCTGGATTCCATGGTCGACACCCTCGGGGTGCCTTCGCTGATCAAGATCGATGTCGAGGGCGCCGAGGAGGAAGTGCTCGAGGGAAGTCACCGCGTGCTCGCTCGACGCGGGGTTCGCGACATCGTTTTTGAGGACGAGGGGTCCATGCCCACGGCGGCGAATCGAATCCTCACCCGATACGGCTACACGATCTTTTCATTGCGGGTTTCCGATGGCGGCCCCGTGGTGACCCCGGTGGGGGAACCGGCCCCCGGACTTCGGCCCTGGGATTCACCCAGCTATCTGGCGACCCTCGATGTGGCCCGAATGAAGACCTTGTTCCAGCCCTCCGGATGGCGCTGCCTCCGGGGTGCCTAGAGGGAGACGGGTCGAAATTCGAACGGGCGCTGCTCGCCGCCTCGTGTCGTCCGCTTCAAACCGAGAGGCGACGACTGAGGCCGAAAATCAACGCGTCCGGGCACCCGGCTTACCGACAGGACTCTACCAACCGGGAAGCACCTCCGTCTCGCCCGTTAAGACTTGGCGTGACCCTCTTTCTGCGCCGGGGGAGATCACGCGAGGGACGCCAAGCCGCAAAGGGACTCGGGAAAAGCAGGGGATCCTTCCATGTGCTCGGGTGTCTGGCTGTGGTTGGGCTATCCTTCAATCGCTGGCACGACGTTCAAGGCGGAGGGCGTCGACCTGCCTTCCGGATCCCCTCCTGCTCCTGTGGGATCGGGCACCGTCCGGGTCCATACCCGCGTCGCGGCCTGGGATTCGGCCGATTCGGGTGGCACCGGCTCGGCGCGTCCGGTGATGTGGGCAAAGATCCAGCCCAGAACCGCCAGGGCACGCATCGCTCGATAACTCGGCATGCGGGTAAAGACACAGGGCGTGCTTCGACGTTCAAAGGAAGTCGAGACCGTGCTGCGACGACGGACGCCGACATCGGTTTTCGCGATGAAGGGGGAGTGGATTTTCGATTCGGCGGAATCGGGTCCGGTGTGAGACACCTATCGGCGTCACGACCCCATCATGATTCCGAAACAGCGCAATTATCCCCTACTGCTGGCGAGCCAGTTCCTGGGTGCCTTCGGCGACAACGCCATCCTCGCGGTGATCGTCGGTCAGCTCACCCTCCTGCAGAAGGCGGGGCAAATCACCTCGGAGGAGTTGCGGTCCCGCAACACGATCTACACCAGCATCCTGTTTGTGCCCTACGTGCTCCTGGCGCCACTGGCGGGATTTCTCAACGACCGCTACTCGAAGACCAGATGGCTCCGCGGCGGGAACCTGATCAAACTTCTCGGCACCCTCATCTGCGCGCTCAGCATCTGGTTCGGCTATTCCTGGCAGGCGCTTGGCTACTTCGTGGTGGGCATCGGGTCCACGCTCTACAGCCCGGCGAAGTACGGGATCCTCCCGGAAATCCTGCCGCGCGAAAAACTCGAGCAGGCCAATGGGGCGGTGGAGTTGCTGACGCTGCTGGCGATCCTCACCGGTGCCATCGGCGGCGCCGTGATCGTCGATCATCTTCCGCTGCTGGCGTGCTATGGGGTGTTGTTGGGGCTGTTCGGCGGATCCCTGCTGCTGAACCTGCTCATGGAAACGACGCCCTACGATGGCTCGGTGAAACTCGCCGTGAGCATCCAGGAGTTCATCGGCCACTTTTGGTCCATGGTTCGTGAAGTCCGCCTGGGACCGATTCTCGCCGGCACCACCCTTTTCTGGATCTGCGGCGCGGCCATGAAGATCAACTTCCAGCCTTGGGGACTCGACGTCCTGAAACTTCCTGACAACACGCAGATCGCCCTGCTAGATCGGAAG
>CANGMO010000239.1 GCA_947454295.1 Verrucomicrobiota bacterium
AAGGTGATCATCCTCGCGGTGTTCCTGCTCGTGGTCATCACCACGACCGCCGTCACCTTCGTCCTGCCGATTTCCTTCTCCAGTACGGCGCGGCTCAAGGTTGAGAAGGACACTCCCGACATCACGCCGTTTGGCATGGGTGGTGGGTCGCAGGTGTACGATCCGTACTTCCTCACCACCGAATTCGAAGTCCTCAAGTCCCGCAAGATTCTCTATCCGGTCATCGAGAGTCTGGGGCTCAACGGAATCTACTCGAAGCGCAACAAGGCCACGCGTGAGTACACGACCCAGGAGTCCTACGACATCCTGTCGCGTGAGGTGGAGGTGAAGCAGTTCCGCAATACGTCGATCATTGAAATTACCGCGCTGAGTCCGACTGCGGATGCGGCGGCGAACATCGCCAACGAAGTGGCGAGTTCGTACGAGAAGTACCGCAACACCCTGAGAACCGGCCGCAAGGACCGCGGTCTCGATACCCTCACCAACTCCCTTTCCAACATCGAGGCCAAGCTCAAGGCCGCGCAGACCGATTTGGATCGGCTGCGGACCAACCTCAACGTGCCGGACATCGTCGCCGACGGTGGCCAGTTTCAGTCGCTTTCGACCGACGAAATTCGCCGAATGAGCATGATGAAGACCGACATTGAGAGTCGGTTGAATCAGGAGGAAATCATCTACAGCAGCCTCAAGCAGAAGAAGGGCGAGGCGCTTCGCAGTGCGATCAACGCCACCAAGCCCACGCCGCTGCTCCAGAGCCTGCTTCAGGACCTGAGCACTGCCGAGGTCCGTCGCGTGACCCTTGATCCAGACTACGGCCCGAATCACCCCGAGGTGAAAAAACTCGACGAGGTCATCCGCAAGCTGAACTCGGAAATCGACAAGCAGGTTGCCGGGATCATGGAGGCACTGACCTCGCAGTTGGAGTCGGACCGAGCCACCAAGACCAAGATTGAGCAGACTCTCAAGAAGGCTCAGGACGATGATGCGATCGCGCTCTCCCGGTACCAACCGTACCGCGACATGAAAAAGAAGGTCGACACGCTGGAGCGGGTCAGCCAGGCGATGTCCGCCGCCATCATGCAGGAAAACGTGACGGGTGCGATTTCCAAGGAAAGCTCCGTCGAAATCGTTGATCCTGCCATTCCGGGCCTCCGTCCCGTCAAGCCGGCGAAGATGCTCAACATCACGCTCGGTGCCATTGCCGGTCTGCTGCTCGGCGTTGGTCTCGCATTCTTCATCGAGTACCTCGACACCAGCGTCAAGACCATCGACGACGTGGAGCAGGCTCTCCAGGCCCCCGTGCTCGGCGTCATCCCGCAGAACGTCGGCACCCTCATGAACGAGGGGCCGGAAAGTCCGCACGCCGAGGCCTATCGTGTGCTGCGGACCAACGTGTTGTTCTCACGCAAGGACCCCGGTCTTCGCACCATGACCGTCGTTTCCGGCGGTGCGGGTGAAGGCAAGTCGACCACCATCTTCAACCTGGCCACGATTTTCGCCCAGCAGGGCAGCCGCGTGCTGATTGTGGACTCCGATCTTCGTCGTCCCAGCCTTCACAAGCTGATGAACGTGGCGAACAACGTGGGTCTGACCAATTACCTCCTGAAGCAGAACAAGCTGGAGGAGGTCATTCAGACCACGTCGCTCCCCTCGATGGACTTCCTGCCCTCCGGCAAGCTGCCCAGCAGCTCGATGGGTATCCTGAATTCGGCGGCGATGCGTGCCTTCATCGAAGAGGCCAAGAGCCGCTACGATTTCGTCTTCTTCGATTCCCCGCCGATCATGGGTGTCAGCGACGCCTCGATCCTCGCCAGCGAAGTGGACATGGCGATCCTGGTGGTGCAGTACCGCAAGTATCCGCAGCAGATGACCCTCCGCGCCAAGCAGATGGTCGAGAAGGTGGGTGGCAAGCTCCTTGGTGTCGTGTTGAACAACATCAACATCTCCCAGGATAGCTACTACTACTACTACAGCGGCTACTACTACGATTACTACTCCAAGAGCGACGACAGCCGTCCCGATGGCGAGAAGAAGCCGGGTGGCGGCAAGGGCGCGAAGCCGTCCAAGACTGGAATCGACGTTCAGCCCAAATACTGATCGCGTCCCCGTCTGCGCTCACCCATCCTGCGCCAAGCCATTGCGACATGAATCTTGTTCGAGTCTCCCTCCGTTCCCTGTGGGCAGCCGTGATGCTGTGCATCGGTGCGCAGCTATTCACCGGTTGCCAAACGTTGGATTCCAACGAACCGGCGCCATCCAAGTCGGCAACGGGAACCTCCGAGGCGGCCAAGGCTCCCGGTTCCCTTGGCATGGACTACCTCCGCTCGGGTGATCGGATCCGCATCGTACTCGCCGATATTCCCGACGCGCCGACGCCCACCGACGATCAGATTCCCGAGGACGGCAAGCTGACGTTGTTCAAGGGCGTTGAAATCAGCCTCCTCGGCAAGAAGCGCACCGATCTGGAGAAGGAGATCGAGGATATTTATGTCAACCAGCGCCACCTCTATCGGAAGATGAAGGTGACCATTGAGCGCATGGGGCTGTTCATTTCGGTGGGCGGCGAGGTTCGCACCCCGAGTGGCACGGTTCCCTACATCGCGGGCATGCGGCTCACCACGGCGATCAATGCCGCCGGCGGCTGCACGGAGTTCGCAAACCGCAGGGCCGTCCAGATCAAGCGTGCGAACGGGGAGACCCTGAAGGTCAACCTGCGCAAGGCTGTTGATGATCCGAACTACGACGTGCCGCTTTATCCGGGTGACACGGTCCACGTGCACCGGACGCTGCTCTGAGTCTGCATGGTCGAGCTTGCCATCCTGAGCGGACGGCGGGCGCGCACCGTGATTCCGGTTCCCCGCGTTCCCTGTGTTTTGGGCCGTGAGGGTGCTGATATCCCGCTTCCCGAGCCTGGAGTTGCGGCGGCTCATGCCACGCTTTCCGACGCCGGCCCCCTAGGCTTCGTGCTGGATGCGGATGGCGGTGCGACCCTCTACGTCGAAGGGAAGCCGCTGCGGCAACTCGCACTGCGGGACGGCACGGTCTTTGACCTCGGCTCCGTCCGGCTTCAGTTCCGGATCCAACCAGCGCGTCCGCGCAATCTTCGAGGCCTGGAGATCCTGGCCTTTGGCTTGGTGGCCCTGACGATTGCCGCCGAGATCGGCTGGCTGGTTATTTCCCCTTCCTGGCCTTGAGGGTTTCCTCAAGGACCCAGACAAGCCGAGCTCCCAGTTTTTCGTAGCTGCATTCCTGAAGGGCCAGCTGGCTGAGATCCCGTCGCTTTTCCAGCAATTCGCGATGCTGATACAGCGCGCGAATCCGCTCCGCGAGGCGCTTGGGATACTCGCGGTCCACCTCGGCGTTGAAATCGATCAGCATCAACTCGGGAAGCAGGAGTGCGGCGTCACCCACCCGACTGGCGAGAATGAAGCGCTCCGCCGCCATGTACTCCGGAACTTTGCCGGTGGTGCGGACCTGACCGGGAAGATTATTGGTCTGCGTGGACATCGCGATGTCCATGATCCGCAAATAGGTGGGGACTTCCTCGTAGGGGATTCGACCGGTAAACAGCACGCGATCGGCAACGCCCAGACGGAGGGTCTCCCGCGAGAGCCAGCTCATGCCGTCACCGTCGCCGATGATGAGCCCGGTCACGGGCAGGTCCGACAGATGGGACAGGGCCTCGAGCAGGTCCCAGCCGTAGCAAATGCGCAGACGGGGGCTGTAGGTCAGGGACCCCATGATTCCCACCACAAAGCGATCCTGGAATCCCAGCTTCTGTCGCAGTGCCTGAACGGCCTCCGGTGTGGCGGTCGACTGTTCGCCGAAACCGTCGCGGATCACGATGACCCGCTTGCGCCCCTGGTTGACCAGGTACTCCCGATGATTGGTTCCCCGAACCACGATGGCCGAGGCATACCGGTGTGAGAGGCGTTCCAGAATCCAAAGCAGGGGCAGTCGCCATCCCGACTTGGTGCCCGATTGCCGGGCCATTGCGAAGATCGCATCCCCCGTGTCGAGGACGTAGGGCACCCGGAAAAGCAGCCGCCAGATCACGGCCAGAAATGCCCCAGGCATGGCAGTGTTGACGACGTAGTGCACTTGGGCGCGGTGGCGCATCAGTGCGATTGCCCATTTCAGGGCCGAGAGAAGGCGGCTTCGCCCCCGGTACAGGAAGCGGATGCGGGCGGGATCGAGTGCTCCAGCCAATCCTTTGGCACGTACGGCTTCGATGCCGTCGGCCCGGCCGTTGACCAGGAAGGTGACGTCAATCGAGGTCACAGCAGGCCTCCGGTCGGGGATGCAGCGCGACGGCCCAACTCGGCCTGGTACACGCGCCACGTGGCTTCGGCGCATTCCGCCCAGGTGTTCGACTCCAAGGTGGTCCGGGCCGCCCGTCCAAGACGGCGGCTCTCATCGGGATGGGATTGGATCCAGTGCAAATGGTGTTGAAGCGATCCGGGATCGCGTGGGTCGCACAGCAGGCCGTTCTTACCCGGCTCGACCAATTCTGCGGCTCCGATCGCGCCACCCAGGATCACCGGGAGCCCGCTGGCCATGGCCTCGGTGGCCACCAGCGCGAACGAATCGTATTCCGCCGGATAAACAAACACATCCGCCGCCCGGTAGGCGAGTTCCAGTTGTCGCTCCGGTCCATGAAGTATGAGCCGTTGCGCGACGCCCAACTGTTCGGCCAGGGCACGGTATCGCCCGGGGTCCGATCGCGTGATCGCCAAGAGCTGGGCCGAGGGGAATTTGACCAGCTGATGAATCAGGGGGATCAGTCCCTTGATGCCCTCTCCTACGAACAACCAGCACCAGGCACCGGGTGGGACACCGAATCGCGCACGCAACAATGCCGTTTCCGAGGCCGATTCTGGGGGCCGAAAGCGGGAAACGTCGGTCCCGTGGTGGATTACC
>CANGMO010000240.1 GCA_947454295.1 Verrucomicrobiota bacterium
CCCGACTTGGTGCGAATCACGCTGGAAGGGGAGCATCGCGACGGGCTTCGTCTCGACTTCACCCAGCCGGTGGTGTGGGACAATCGGATGATCGACCAGTTCCATCTCGACCTCCCGGACGCCCGCGTGGTTTCGGGTTTGGGAGTTGGCGACGGATCCACGGTGGTGCTCAGGCTCTCCGGTCCCACCCGATCAAAGACCCTGAGCTATGTGGACGGTCAATCGTGGTCGCAGGCGCATCTGCTGCGCGGTGCCAATGGCATTGCTGCGCTCAGCTTCTGTGAGGTCCCGATCGAACCAGCAATACGGACTCACTGAATCGGCGGCGTCGCACCCGCCAGCCCGCGTCCAACCCGATCCGTTCACTCAGACTTCCGCGCGACGCTGCCTCGTTCCTTGGCGGCCTGGCGTTCTTGGCGTGACACCCATTCTGCGACGAACAGGGACGGTCACGCCGAGAACGCCGAGGCGCCAGGAGGAAGGCGGAATAGCTTCGGATCCGCGCAAGCGGACGCGCGCCTGCGTCCGGCGTCCGCTTGAGTTCTGGAATCCGAAGCTCCGGCACAGGGCCGAACCCGTCAGATGGGGGTTTCACCCTATTTCTGCGTTCGATCGGTCGAATAGGTTCGCCCCACCGAGCCCGGGTGGACGACGGGTGGCAGGCCCCAGCGGGCTCGGCAGCGTGGCTTCGAATATTAATGTTCATGATCCGATCCTCCAACGAATCCCCGGGTTCACTCCGTGCGAACCCGCACCGGAAGGATGCCGCAGTCCACGGTGGTCCACGACGTGAACCGAAGAACCACGGCCGCGCAACCCACACGCCGCCCCCCTGCGTCCACCGTGTGATGACCGTTGAGGATCATCCGACGACCCGTGCCGGTTTGCTGGCGATCATCGACTCGCAACCGGATGTCCGGGTTTGTTGCGAAGCAGCGAGTCCGCAGGAAGCGCTGACCCTTCTGGAACAGAGCCAGGCGGATTTATTGATCACCGATCTGTCGATGCCCGGCCGCAGTGGACTGGCCTTCGTCAGGGAAGCCCATGAGGCGTCTCCGCGTCTGCCCATTCTGGTGCTTTCAATGCACGACGAACTGATCTACGCCGAGCGATGCCTCAAGGCCGGTGCGCGGGGCTACCTGATGAAGGATTCAGGACTGGCTCGATTGATGGAAGTCATCCGCATTCTGCTCTCCGGCGGATCCTATGTGAGCCCGTCCGTCACGGCGCGCCTGGTCGATGCCGTCTCCGGCCGCCGCCCCCGGGGATCCACCTCTCCGATCGAAACGCTGAGCAACCGGGAATTCGAGGTGTTCTGCCTCTTCGGTCATGGCCTGGGAACCAAGGAGACAGCCTGCACCCTGGGGATCAGCCCCAAGACCGTCGAAGTCTACCGCGGACACATCAAGCGCAAGCTTCAGCTCAAGGATGCCGTGACGCTGGTGCATCATGCGGTTTGCTGGGTTGAGGGGGGTGAGTTGGGCAACCGGTACCACGCCCCAGCGCTCCAGTCCGCCTAGCCAAGGCGCCTTCCCGACGCATCGGCACCGATCACGACGCGCTCAGCGGGGTGGCAGTTGAAGCCCGGGGAAGCGAAGCCCTTGGCTCCGCGCCTCCCCCCCACCGTGTGACTCCTCTCAGGCGGTGCGCTTCGACTTGCGCGAAATCACGCGAAACGCCTGGAGCAGCGCCATGACTCCCGCCATGGCCGGGATGGCGTACTCGGATTCAGGCACCGCGGCAGGCGAGAGGGTCATGTCAACCGTGGCCTTGACCTGGAAGTTCCCGGGGGAACTCGCGGTGAAGGAGGCGGCGTCATCCAGCGGATTCCCACTCAGATCGAGCCCGACGTGGTTGAAGGCGTGGGTGACCGTCACTCCCGAGCCCGGCGTGGTGGTCAGCGAGGCGGGAACGCTCAGAGGCTGGTCCACATACCCCGAGTTGTTGTGCCAGACGAGCGCGTACTGGACTCCCGCGTGGAGCGGCACCGCCGAGATGTTGGCGTACACGAACGTCCAGGTGTCGGAAGTTGCCGTGCCCCCGGAAAGGTCAACCGAGGCCGCTGCCAGACTGCTGGAGTCGCCGCTTTTCCAGAGTTCCACCGTCGCCGACCCCGTGCTGTAGGATCCGAAATCAAAGGCTCCGAGCTGGGTGACCATGAGTTCGGAGTCCGGGGTGAACACCATGCCGAAGGTACCGGCGAACTGGTAGGTATTGGCCACCTGAGCGGCGGTGACGCCAAAGACCTGGGCGTTCAGCGAGGCGGTGACACCCACGGCAGCCGCAAGGGCGCCGAGAGGGGCGAGAGTTGTGAACCAACGGGTGCGACAAATGAGTTTCATAGGATAGATCCCTTTCAATGGATTGAAGAACTGAGCCGCGAGCCCGGCGCGTTGAGAACACGATCCGGCACCCGGCGCGAGTGGATCATCGAAACCGACGAAACCCGTGGAATCCGGGAACCCGCTGCCCCCGGTCTTCCAGCTCAAGCGATGACCGCTTGTTATATCGCCCCGGATGGAACTACGGACAATTGGGGCTAGTTATGAAACTGACTACGCAACGGCGAGGATCCCCGATACGGGATTCCCTTATGGTGCCGCGTTCATCAGGAGATCGCCCCTCGGGCCTGCAGACGAATCCACTCCGGAGCCGCTCCGTGCCGGCGATTGGAGGTGTCGACGCGGCGGCGAAGGTGAGCCCATCGCCAGAGCAGGCATTCGAGACGCGTCCAGAAGCGCAGATACTCCAGCACGGGATTCAACCACTCGGTGATGACGCAGTAGTGCATCGATTTGGGATCGGTGTGATGGATGGCGTGATGGCGCACGCCCTGGATCAGATGCAGGTCCTGGAGCAGGCTGATGATCGGCCCGTTTTCGCGCCGGCTGCGGTGGGCCCACTTGTGGATCTGATTGGCGTTGCCCACGAGCACGACGAACACCATCACCGGCCAGGTGAGTGCCTCCATCCAAAACGCGATGCCCGCGATGCCCGCCGCCAGCAGCAGCTGATCCCAGCAGGACTGAAACCAGCTTTTGCGCACGAAGTGGCGCGGCAGGTGGTGGTGGAGGATGTTGGGTCGCCCCACCAATGGCCCGAGCACGGGCCAGTCCTCGCGGACGTAGGCGTCCTCGATCCAATGAACGAAGCCCACCAGGAAATCGGCGGCCAGCACCGCGAGGGCGAACTTCAGGAGACCAACAATCCAGTCATTCATGATGCCCGAGGGTGTCGCCTGGATTGAGGTTCCGGTGTGAATCGAAAGCCATGTGGTGGCATCCACAAATTCGATGTTGGGCACGAGGCGGTCCGCCGGGCTCGACACGACTCACCGCTTGGAGGAAGGGTTCCGTCATCCGCCGCCGGTTTGTCATGGACCATCAACTTCCCCATCGCCTCATGCGTTGCCGGCCCAGGTTGCGGGTCGTCGCGTCGGCGTTGGCGCTGCTGGTGCCAGGCGTGCGCGGTGACACCCCAACCTCCCCGTCCATGCCGCCGCCCTCGCCCGCACGCGAGCTGTTCAGCGATCAGCCGCACGGATTGAGCGAGCACTCCATGGCGTGGAAGTTCGTCTATTCCGGCGAATCGTTTGGCAATCTCGCGGGCGGATTGAGTCAGGGTGCGATTTACGAGGGCCTGGCGAAGTTCGGGCTGGGCATCAATCTGGAGCACCTCGCGGGATGGGAGGGCGCTTCGCTCTATGCCAACACCATCCTCCCGCACGGCAACAGCCTCACCCAGACCCGCACCGGTGATCTGAATGTGGTGAGCAACCTGGACACCTACGACGGCATCCGGCTCTACAAACTGTGGTTTCAGCAGACGCTGGACTCGGGTCGATGGTCGATTCGCGTCGGACAGATCGCGGCAGACAAGGAGTGCTTTGTGTCGGAGGGGGCGTCGCTGTATTTCAACAATGCGTTCGGCACCACGCCGGTCGTCAGCGCCAACCTCCCGGCTCCGATCTTTCCCCTGTCCGCTCCCGGCATCCGCGGCCGCTGGTCGCCTTCCGAATCGTTTTCGATCACCAGCATGGTTTTTTCCGGGGATGTGGGCACCGCCCTCACCAACCCGAACAATACACGCTGGGGTTTCTCCAGCGCCGCCGGCGTGCTGGGATTGACGGAACTGGCCTATCATCTCCCGCCAGTCATTCCGGAGTCAGGACTGCGGGGCACCGTGAAGGCCGGGGTATTCCACGATTCGGCGCGCTTCACCGACTACGGCACCGGCCAGTCCCGTTCCGGCAACACCGGGGCCTACGGGATGGTTGATCACTGGGTGTATCGGGAGCCTGCATCGGAGGCGGACGCTCCCCGGGGGCTGGCGTGGTTTGGGCGCGCCGGGCTCGCACCGCAGTGGAATCGAAATCTCACCACGTACGACCTCGAATCCGGCTTCAACTACACCGGCCTGATCCCCTCGCGCGAACGCGACCTCACGGGTCTGGCCCTGGCGTACACGCGCCTCGGCGACGCGTACGTCCGGTCGCAGGGAAACGGTGGCCATCACGAGCTCATCGTGGAATGGACCTATCAGTGCGTCCTTACCGAACACGTCGCCCTCCAGCCCGACGCCCAATACATCGTTCAACCCGGCGGCCTGGGCCGTCTGCAAAACGCCTTCGCCCTCGGACTGCGGGTCACCGTCGCGTACTGAATCACCGCGGTTTTCTGGAAGCACAAAGGGACACCGATGCGGAAGCATCTGCGCGCCTGCATGCAGGAGAAGACTGAGGCAAAGCACTGCCTCCCCATCCTTGCCCTTCCGAAATTCAGAGCTGTGTTCTTCTGGGTCGGCCTGTGGTGCACGTTGCGACGATCTTTCGACCCAGCAGAACGATGATCCACCCCAGCGCGGCACCGATTCCGGCGGGCCCCAGAATGGGAAAGAACATTCCGGGCATGGCGAAGC
>CANGMO010000241.1 GCA_947454295.1 Verrucomicrobiota bacterium
ACGCCACTGACCTAGCATGACCTGGGCCAGCGAGGAAGGTTGCAATTGGGCGAACCAAGAAAGCGATCATTCGAGGCGTTGAAGCGTCAGGGATTCGACATCAAACCAGGCGTCACCGGATCGCCCCCTCGCCTCGCACACGAACTCCACACCAACCGGTTCACGAGAGGCACCCGAGGCGTTCCGGAGGTCCAGTTCCACGGATTGCATTGTCCAGTCGCGCGTGCCCACCAAGCCGGTGCCTGCCGCGTCGCGCCCGGCCACCCGGAAGTTTGCACCATGCCGTTGACCGAAGCGCAAGGGAACGAGGTCCCGGGTGCGGATCCGGCCTTCGAAGCGGTAGCGTCCGGGCGCGAGCCGGAGCGAGGCGTTCCAAATCACCGCGGCGTCATTGTTGAAGCGGGCATGCAGGCAGATCGCTCCGCCCTGCTCAGAGGACGGCGCCAGGGTCTCTCCCACGGCCCCTGCGTTTGCGTCCAAGACCGCCATCCGCCACGCGACCAGCCTGCGCGACTCCCCCGGCCGCAATGGCAGGTCGGAGGGCGACGCTTCCGCGGCGAGTTGCCGCGCCACTCCCCGGGCACGGGCGCGCACCCGCTCGCGCAGCCCATCCACCGCAGGCACGATCTCCGCGGCTTCGCCCGGAGTGAGCGAGGCAATCCAAGGCATCGCCAGGCGGTCGAAGCGCGCGACCCACGCCGCCTCATCACCGAGCCGCGCGACGAGGGCGCGCACTGCCGCTTCGAAGTGTTGTCGTTCCTGGGGTTGATTCAAAATCCATTGAGCGAGCCGTCCGCCGGGCGCGGGATTCCAGGGAAATTCCGCCGTTCCCAGAAACTGATCCATCCCATGCGGCACGAGGATCCGGCGATGCGTTCCAGTCAGTTCGATCATCCGGAAATTATTCCTCGCCGCGAGATATCCATCGCGATGCCCGGAAACCGCCTCCACCGCGAAGTACCGAACACACTCCGCCACATCCACTGTCTCCTCCAGCGCTCGCCACCAGGCAGCCATATCGCCCTGTGGATGCAGCGCCTCCAAAGCTGGAATCCGGTCCTCTTCCCCCAGGGATCGCGCCGTCATCCCGGGAAACGCGCGCTGCAAAAATGCCGCATCCACGCCCTCTTCCACCACATACAACCCCAGCGGTCTCCCGTTCAACGTCAGCCGCGCATGGGAGATGGTCGGCGCCGGGACACCGGCCTCTGTAAACCAGGACGCGGCCAACGCCTGTTGAAGCCGGCTCGGATCCTCCACGGCGTTGTTGAGGTGAATCGAACGCCGGCCGCCAGGCGCAGCAGCAGTCGACGGATCCTCCCAGACAACCGTGAAGGCGGGGCGATCCGACACTGGGCGAAAACTTCCCGTCGAACCCTTCAGTCGAATCTGGGCATTCCCAACGTTGGTGCCATTGCACCTCCACTGAACGGGAACCAGGTCGCGTGGACGGGAGGCAAGATGCGCCAGTGCTTCGGGAGTCAGGAGGATTTGTATCTCATGGAGTGCCCCCCCTGGCGCCGCGATGTCCATTGCAGCCAGCGCCGCCACGTGCAGCAGCATGGCCAGCAGGCCAACGCCCCATCGGAAACTGCGGCCCTGCCCCTCGCACCGCGCTCTATTGACTGCGCGCATGCCGGACCCGCGGCTGGAGAACGACGATGGAGTTGGCCCCGGGACGTTCGCGTCCTTCGGAGGGGCTGTTCATGACATTGCCGCGCACCCAGAGCGTCGCGGATCCACCCCCGTCGAGATTCATCGCCTCCTCGCAGCCCAGCTTCACCATGTAGGCGGCCAGCTCGGGAAAGGTCATGCCCACGGAGAGCTGGCTTTGGCGGCCATCCACTTCAACGAGGAAGAAGAAGTCCTTGTTCCATCCGATCGCCGTTCGCGGATGTCGCATCAGGATCCCCGACCACTCCATCGCCCGGCTGTTGCGAACCAGGCTCGGACCGCCGCCGATCGCCATCTGCACGCCGGTAAGCGAGGGACTGGTCCGGGTTTCCAGGCGAATCAATGCCCCATCGGTCAGCCCGGCAGACTTCGACACCACCCCGGGTCCCAGCGACAGCACCCAGCCATCTGCAGGAATCGGCGAGTCCCCCGAACGACGGACCCCGCTGATCCGGACGGTGAGAATAGACTCCACCCGAAGCGGTCGTCCGACGTCGGATCCAACCGGCTCCACCACCAGCTCCAATCCACCCTGGGTCCGGGTAGAAGCCCCCATGCGTTGGGTGTAGAGCACCACGGCATCTGAGGCCCGCTGTTCATTCAGACCGAGGGGATGCCGGGCGCCATCCGGAAGCACGCAGGCGAATCGTGACACCACATTGGTCGACTGCGGCTGACCCGCGGCATCCAGCCAGAAGCAAGCGTGACCGGCCGGGGCGCTGATCAGTTCGCCTTGGTGAATCTGCAAGTCCCGCGGGTCGCCCGGGGCCTGGGGCTCATTGGTGTAGAAGTCGCCATTCACGGCGGCGATGGGCTGACCCAGTTCCGGATCCAGCCGCGCCAGCTGCTCCGAGACCGTGCTCATCCCGAGATGATTTGAGGCACCAAGCGTCGTGGTGAGCACCAGCTCGCGATGCGCCCTTGACCATTTGAACACATGAATTGACCAAGGAACCTCCGTCACCACGTCGCGAAAATAACTGTATCCCCGTTCGGGGTGGGTGGCCGTCAGCGGGGAAATCTCCTCCCGCTCCGCGGCAGAGAGCACGAGCACTCCCATCCATCCGAGCCAGCCCCACTGAAGCAACCGCCACCGCCGGCTCGGCCGATGGATGGCAGCCATCCACCCCAGCAGGGCTGAAAGCGGAAGGCCGGTGGTGGGACTCATGAGTACGGATTTGAAAGCAACACCAATGCCAGAAACAGGGACGAGAACCCTATTTTGAAGCCCCCCCCAGGTTTCGACGAATCACCATGAGGGAGTTGGAGATCGGACGTTCGCGTCCGTCGCAGGGACTGTTCCGTACCGAGCCGCGAAGCCAGAGAGTCGAGGACCCGCCGCCATCGAGATTCACCGCCTCGTCGCAGCCGAGCGACACCAGGTACTCCCCCAATTCATCGAGCGTCATGCCGACCGAAAGCTCCTTCTGTCTCCCGTCCACTTCGACCAGGAAGAACGCCTGCTTGTTCCAACCGAATGCCGATCGCGGATGCCGCTCCAGCATGGAGCTGAACTCATACGATTCGCCCGAGGGAATCTTGATCTTCTGCCGGCGTCCCCCCTGCACCAGCACCGGTCCTCCACCGATGGCAGTCGACACACCTTCCAGCGTCGGGGCGGTGGCGAGTGAAACCGAGAGCAGCGAACCAGCCGGAACCGCGGCTGTTTTCCGGGACAATGCAGGTCCCATCGAAAGCACCCAGGTTCCCGCCGCCACCGGGGAGTTGCCGGCCTCGCGGGTTTCGCGAACCCGGACCCTTGCGACCACCCCCGGCCGCGCCACCAGCGGATGCGCGGCATCCGTGGATTCCAAAACCCATTCCCGTCCGCCCGTGGTGCGCGTGCCGCCACCCATGGCTGCGGTATAGAGAACGACCGCATCCACCTTGCGATCCTCATTCAATCCCAGCGGATGCACCGCGCCATCCGGCCAGGTGACCTGAATTCGTGAAGCCACCGGTGCGGCCTGTGGATTTCCCTGGGCATCCAGCCACAACGCCACGCCGCCGTTGGGGGCGCTCGTCAATTCTCCGGAGACGATCTGTAGTCCGCGCGAATCGCCCGCATAGGTGCGATCGCGTTGATAGAAGTCACCGTTGATCGCGGCCTCCACACTGCCCAATGCGGTGGGCACGGCGCCGATCTGCTCGGTCAGGGTGCTGAGCCCGACGGCTCCGGGCGCCGCGTGGCGCGACTCCACGGCCAGATCCGCGCGCTTGCGGTCAATCTGCACGATGTGGATCGACCAGGGGCCGGACGGAACCTTTCGATTCGCGTAGGCAACGCCAGGACTCGCCTCGGCCAGGGGCGGAGACGTTTCCTTCGCCGCGACGACGAAATTCGACAACGGCCCGAGCAGCGTCGCGGACCAAAGCCCTGCAACCGCGGCTGCCCGCCACGCACCATGACGCAATGTGGACATCAATTCTGGAGAGATTCGCGAAACTCTATGCATTCGCGGGAAAAAAGCCAGTGACCGCGGGTCGTTGAACCCGACATGGGTCACGCCAAGGCCAGAAAGCCGCCAAGGAATCACGCGAGTCACAGGGTGGCGCCAGAGTTCCTCCCCTCTTCAACGCGTCCTCGATTCAACCCATCCCTCCGGCTCCCTCGGAGATTCGCCCCACCAACACGGCGGACCTCAAAGCGCCGGATTGCGCGGGAACTTCGCGAATGGCAACCGCGCGCCGCGATAGGTGAGCCGATCCGCGCGAATGCCGCGGGGCGGCGGGAAATCGCGGGCGGCGCTGGCGGCGACGAGGTCGTCCTGGTCAATGCCATCCCCAGACACGCCCACTGCGCCGATCAGCACCCCGTTGCGATACAGCGGAAATCCACCCGGAAAGATGGTAATGCCGTTCGGCAGATTGGCATTCATCGGCACCGGAGTCTGCGACAACGCCGGCTGGCCGGTGGGAACCGAGAGGACCACTTCATTCAGCGGATTCTGCACCTCGTACGGAAAGCCGCTGAACTGCTCCTGCAATCCCGTGAAGATTCCCGGCGTGGTGTCCTGAATTCCCGGCGGAAAGAATCGCTGCGCCAGAAAGCCGACCGTCCGGGAACTGAAGGCCCGGGTGTCATCGGAAAAGAACAACGCTGTCCGCGCCTTCTGCACCGACACATCCCACGAAAACCGGGTCGCGTCGGGTGAGGTGCAAAACACCCCGAGAACCGGCGGCGCGACATCGTCGTGATCCGGATTACCCACCACCGCGATGAAGCACTGCATCTG
>CANGMO010000242.1 GCA_947454295.1 Verrucomicrobiota bacterium
GCGCTGGAGAGGATGAATGCAATGAGCGCTGCCAGCGGAAGGCCGGTAATCAGCGCCACGCCCCAGAAGATTCGATGCCAAAGGCTCTGGCTGGTGGCGCGACGCGTCCGCGAGGCGAAGTCATCAAACGCGGCCACCACGTCCCGGTGAGTCAGCGTCCAGAGACAGCCAGCAATCATCGCCAGTTGGAGCACTGTGGTGGTCCAGGCGAACACGGGGTTGGGACGGATCACGTTCTGGACTGCCCAGACCGTACTGGGCTGGATCAGCGATATGAACGCGCCCAGGATCTGACCGGCCAGCAGGAGCGCCGCCGTGGTGATGCCGAGAAAGCGCCACTCGATGCGGCGTTTGCGCAGGGCGACCACGGTGGGCAGAAGCAGGAGTTCCATGGGCCACCGGACGATTCGTACGATGGAGGGATCGGTGGCACCCGGGATGAAGAATCCGCCCACCAGGCAAACGAGGATGTAGATGGCGAGCCCGTCGGCGAATCGTGTCGCCCAGAGCGGCAGGTTCGGAGTCGTCGGCTTCGGTGGAATGACCGAGGTTTTCGTGTCCGGACGGGGTGCGGAATCGCGCCGGTCGCCGGGCGTGGCGGCCACGCCTTCCACCTGACTCCGCACCTCACCGGCACTCTGTTGTCGTTGCTCGCGCTCCTTGGCGAGGGCGCGCATCACGATGGCATCAATGCGGCTGTCGAGATCTGCCTTCTCCGACGGTGCGGCGAAGCGGCCCAGCGGCAGCTCGCCGGTCAGCAGCTCGTAGCACACCACACCGAGCGAATAGATGTCAGCGCGATGATCCACCTGCGACGGCTTCTCGATCTGCTCCGGCGCCATGTAGTGCGGCGTGCCCAGTCGCGAGCCGCTTTGGGTGAGCGTGATGTCGGCGCGGCCGGCGTCGGAGCCGGTCATCATTTTGGCGATGCCAAAGTCGGCCAGCTTCACCCGTCCCTGCGCATCGAGGAGAATGTTCTCCGGCTTGATGTCGCGGTGCAGCACGCCCTGGTCATGCGCGTATTGGAGCGCCGAGCAGAGGCTGGGCACCAGGGCCAGCGCCTCCGAGGGGGAGAATCGCCCCGCCTGCATGGCCTGTCGCAGATTCACCCCGTCGACGTATTCCATGAGCAGGAAGCAGAAGCCGCCCGCCTGGCCGAAATCGAAAACGCTGACGATGTTTGGATGATTGAGCCGCGCGAGAAAGCGTGCCTCGCGATGGAAGCGCTCCGCAAACGTCGGATCGGCGCTCAGCGAGAGGGGCAGCAGCTTGAGTGCGACGAAGCGGTCGAGCTTGGTCTGGCGGGCCTTGTAGACCACGCCCATGCCTCCGGCGCCGATGCATTCAAGAATCTGGAGATCCGGAAACGCGGCCTCCACCTGGGACACGGCGGGACGCTCCAGTCGCTGTCCGGGCAGTTGACCCGCCTCGGTGCCGTGGGCGGTGCCGGCCAGCACGCAGCGGGGACACAGGCCCTGCGGCGCGTCCGGCGGAATGGAGGCGCCACACTTCGGGCAGGGGCCGTGGGGAAGGGAGGATTCGTCGCTCATACACCGGTTCTGAGGAGGAATCCGTCCGGGGTTACTGGAAATCGTGAGCCATCCGGGCGCCTTCGGAAAATTAGGGCGCTGGAAGGACCTGCACCTTCAATCCCGAGGGCGTCGACCGGCCGTGGTACACCCGCTGCGTGGCCTTGCGGAAGTCTTCGGCCTTGGCGTGGAAGATGTCGCAGAAGGTCTGCGGGTTGCGGTCGAGGAGCGGGAACCAGGAGCTCTGAACCTGGATCATGATGCGATGCCCGGTCCTGAACGTGTGGCAGATGTCCGGCATGGTCCATTCGACGGGCGTCACGCGGCCCGGTTCGAAGGGTTTGGGCGAGGCCATCCCCTCGCGGTACTTGCCGCGCAACGGTTCGCCGCGAACCAGCTGCTGGTAATGTCCGGCCTGAATGCCGGCGGGATTGGGCGAGGGATTCGGATGGTCGCCGGTGTACACGTCGATGAGCTTCACCACCCAGTCGCTGTCCGTGCCGGTCGTTGACACGCGCAGGCTGGCGGTGATCGGCCCGGCCAGCGTGACGTCCTCGGTCAGTGGCTCGGTCTGGAACACCAGCACATCGGGTCGGGTTGCAGCGAAGCGTTGATCCTCCACCATGTACTCGCGCGGCATGTCCGGGGAGATGACCTGGGTGAAGGGCACGGGGTGATTCGGATCGCTCACGTATTCGTCAAAGCTATCGGCCGAATCGGCGGGAGGATCGAAGGACAGGCGGCCGCGGGGGTGGAAATACAGCGTTCGCGAGACGGCATTGGTAGGCGGCCAGTTGGATTCCTTTCGCCATTCGTTTTTCCCCGTTTCAAACACATACGCCTCGGGCAGGGCCGCCGCGTTGGTGTCGTTCTTGAGGTAGCGTCGGAAAAACGGCAGCTCGATTTCCTTTCGGAAGAAGTCCGCGGTCTTCACGTGGAAGGTCACCGGACCGAGCGACGAGCCGTCGTCGCCGTGCCACTGCCCGTGCGACCAGGGGCCGAGCACGATGCCGTTGAAGATTCCAGGATTGGCCTGTTCGGTGGCGCGGTAGGTTTTGAGCGTGCCGGAGAGATCCTCGGCGTCGAACCAGCCGCCGACGCTCAGCACGGCTGCATGGACGTTGTGGAGATGCTGGCTGATGTCGCGCGCCGCGCCCCATTTGGCGTCACCCGCGTGGGCGACCAGGTCGTCCCAGAAGGGAATCTGTCCTTTGAAATGGCGGGCGCCGAGATCCGCGAGCGAACCGCCCTCGAGATAGAAGCGATACCCGTCGGGAGTTCCGTAGTCGAAGGGACGCCCTTCCTGGCGGGTGGGGAATTCGAGCTTTTGCTCAAACCAGTTCATGAAGCCCCAGTTGTGGCAGAGCCAGAATCCGCCGCCGTGCAGCGTGTCGTCGCCATCCAGCAGGGCGGCCACCGGCGCCTGCGGCGACACCGCCTTGAGAGCCGGGTGCGAATCAATCATTCCCGCCGCCGCGTAAAAGCCGAGGTACGAGATGCCGGTGAGCCCCACGTTGCCGTTATTGCCGCGCACGTGATGCACCAGCCATTCGATGGTGTCCCAGGTGTCGGTGCTTTCGTCGATGGACTTCGCATCGGGCTTCCGGTCGAGGTGGGGCCGGACGTGTACAAACTCGCCCTCGGAGGCGAACCGGCCTCGAACGTCTTGGAGGACAAAGATGAACTTTTCGTCTACGAACGAATCCGGCAGGTATCCGGGCCGGCCGGTGGCATCAATGGTGTAGGGCTTGAGATTGTACGGCGTCCGCTGCATCAGGATGGGATACTTCGCCCCGGTGGCGGTGTCCTTGGGGGTGTACACCAGAGTGAAGAGTTTCACGCCGTCCCGCATGGGAATCCGGTATTCGTGCTTGGTGTACTGGGCCGCGAAGGGATCGGATTTGGCTACTGCATCCTCGGCCGCGGCATGAACGCATAGCATCCCGAGAAGGCCCAGCACCGCCGGGAGCCATCTCCACCCGTGGAAGATCTTGGATCGGGCGGGCACGGATGCGGATCGAAGCATGGAGGGATCATGCGGCTCGCCGGGGTTGATGCCAGCCGGATCTCGGCGGGCAGCGCCACCCCGGAAACGGGGAGGTGGCGCTCAAACCTTGCGTTCACGCAAGGGCGCGACACCTTTTGCGGCGTGTCGTTCCCCGCCCCAACTCCGCACCGCCTCCTCGGGAAGCTCGGCCTCAATCTGCTGGTGATTGCCCTCGGTGCGCTGTCACCGATGCTCGAGGCGGCGGAAGTCCGCCTTCCGCCCGGCTTCCGACGCGAGGCGGTGGTGGGACCCGAGGTGAAGGAACCCATGGATCTCGCCTTCGCCCCCGACGGCGCCGCCTGGGTCACCGCGCGCGGCGGGGAGATCTGGCGGATCGACACGGTCACCCTGAAGCGTCATCTCGTCGGCAAGATCGAGACGGACGTGAACGGAGACCGCGGGCTGCACGGCATCGCCTTTCACCCGGATTTTCCCCGTAAGAATCAGGTCTTCCTGTTTTCCCACGTGATCGAACGCCCCAAGGGCAAGTACCGCAGCCGGGTGAGCCGCTGGGATGTCCGTGGAACAGGGGACGCCGCGACGCTGGTTCCGGGAAGCGACTTCACGGTCCTGCAATTCGATGGCGACGAAGAGGGGCAGCATGTGGGCGGCGGGTTGTTCATGCACCCGAAGGAACGGCTGCTCTACGTCACCACCGGTGACAACAACATGATCTGGAAGCTGAAGGAGTACTGCGACGATCCGGCCAACCGGGCCCAGTCGATTGCCGATCTGCGCGGAAAGGTGCTTCGTCTCAATCTCGACGGAACCGTTCCCAAGACCAACCCCTACGCGAAGGAGGCCGGGGCACACGGCGAGGTGTTCACCCGCGGGCATCGGCAGCCGTGGCTGATCAATTGGGATGCCAAGTCCGACCTGCTCCTGCTGGCCGAGAACGGCGGCGACGAACTCGACGATCACGAGGAGATCAACCGCATCGTGCCCGGCGGGAACTATGGCTGGCCGCGGGTGTTTGCCGACGGACTGGAGACCCGCAGTCGCACCAATCACCTTTCCGGCTTCAACGCCCCGTGGTTCATGTACAAGCGCAACACCGGCGGCTCCTGCACCGGGGCGCTGATCTATCGGTCGGCGAACCAGCCGGGTGCGTATCCGGAGCGGTTTCGCGGCGGGTTGTTCTATTCGGACTACAACCGGAAAACGGTGCGTTTCGCACCGGTCGATCCCAAGACCCACCAGCCCGGGACCGCGGAGACCTTTGCACAGAACCTTCCCGGCGGCCCCGTTTCCCTGCGTCAGGGACCGGATGGAGCGCTCTACGTGGTCGAGTACGGCGGTTGGTTCCAGGCCACGA